>NZ_JBSSDD010000005.1:0-246445 GCF_054060415.1 Thermostichus sp. OS-CIW-32
TCAGGACTTGGGTCATGGTTCTATCATAACTTCCGCATTCCTCCCGACACTGACCCTACGGGTACAGTGCGGGGCTCCTGCGATTTCTAGCTGAAGATTTGTCTGAACCAGGTGGCTGGACAAGAGGGTCCAGCTTTCGGGGTATGCTGTGAGAGCGCTGGGCTGGGTATCCCGGCCAGCTTTTTCCTCTGGGCCCTTCTCTACTGGATAACGCCTCCAATGCCCCTTGCTACTGCGCAACGCTGTCGCGAACAGGATTCTGTACCGTTGGCTTTGTTGAGTGTATCCGACAAAACCGGACTGATCCCGCTGGCCCAGTCCCTCGTGCAAGAGCATGGCTTTCAACTGCTCAGCAGTGGGGGAACCGCCAAGGCGCTCTCAGAAGCTGGGATCCCGGTCACCCCTGTCTCTGCCCACACTGGCGCGCCGGAAATCTTGGGGGGAAGGGTGAAGACGCTGCACCCCCGCATCCACGGCGGCATTTTGGCCCGCCTGGAATGCAGCGAAGACCGGGCAGACCTAGAGGCGCTGGGGATCCCTCCCATCCAACTGGTGGTGGTCAACTTCTACCCTTTTGAACAGACAGTGGCCCAGGCAGGAGTGTCTCTGGAGGAAGCTTTTGAGCAAATTGATATCGGCGGGCCCACTTTGGCGCGGGCGGCAGCCAAAAATTATCCCTACGTTACGGTGCTGACGGATCCCAGCCAGTACCCCCAGTATTTGCAACTGCTCTCCGGGGCCTATGGGGAAACAGAGCGGCTGGCGTTTCGCTTCCAGTGTGCTCGTCGGGCCTTTGAGCAGGTGCTGGCCTACGACCGCGCCATCGTCACCTACCTGGCTCGCCTGGAGCTAGCAGGTCCCTCCCAGTCCTCCGCAGCTGCCGCTGAAGACAGGTTTCAACTGCAAGGGATCCTGTGGCAACGCCTGCGCTACGGGGAAAATCCCCATCAAGCTGCCACTTGGTATGTGACGGATCCGGCTGCCCCCGGCTGGCACCGGGCTAAGCAGTTGCAGGGGAAGGAGCTGAGCTACAACAACCTGCTGGATCTGGAGGCGGCCCGTGCCCTGGCGGCAGAGTTAACCTTGTTACTCCGCAATGCTGATGCGACGCGGCCCACTGACGGGAAGGGCTCTGTGTCTTCTGGCTCTGCTCGGAGGGAGTTCTTGCAACCTGAACAAGCGGTGGCGGTGGTGGTTAAGCACAACAACCCCTGCGGGGTGGCCATTCGCCCATCGCCGGCTGCCGCCCTCGAGGCTGCCCTGGCTGCTGATCCAGTTTCGGCCTTTGGGGGCATCGTCGCCCTCAACCAACCCTTGGACGCAGAGACCGCCCGACGGCTGGTGGAGCCTTTTTTGGAGTGTGTGGTGGCTCCCGATTGCACTCCAGAAGCGGCTGAGCTACTGTCAGTCAAAAAGAACTTGCGGGTCTTGATCTTGCCGGACTTGTGTGTGGGGCCTGCCCAAACAATCCGCACCCTGGCCGGGGGCTTTCTGGTGCAAGACGCCGATTCACCTGTTGCTCTGCAACGCTGTCGCGACCAGGAACCGACGCAAACCGACAGCCCCCCTTCTTGGCAAGTGGTCACCCAGCGCCAGCCCACACCGGAGGAGTGGGCGGATCTGGAATTTGCCTGGATAGTCTGCAAACATGTGAAATCCAACGCCATTGTCGTCGCCAAGCAGAGGCAGACGCTCGGCGTCGGAGCCGGACAAATGAATCGGGTGGGAGCAGCGGAGATCGCTCTCCAGCAGGCGGGATCCCAAGCAGCAGGAGCTGTTTTGGCCAGCGATGGCTTCTTCCCCTTTGCCGACAGCGTGGAGATGGCTGCCCAAGCAGGGATCCGCGCCATCATCCAGCCGGGGGGGAGCATCCGCGATGCCGATTCCATTGCTGCTGCCAACGCTGCCGGTATTGCCATGGTTTGCACCGGCATACGTCACTTTCTGCACTGAGCCCGCCTTTCTGCTCAAGAGAGAAATCTTCCCAAGAGAGACAAAGAGTAGGGAGTATCCTCAACTTTAGGGCAACCCCCAGGCTCTGGCCCGCTCTGCCAGCCAGCCCTCAGCCCGCAAATTCTCCAGTTCTCGGCGCACCCGCAGCCGCAATTCGGCGTGCTGCAGCCCCTTGGGCATGGCAATGCCCAGCCCCACCGTTGCCAAGGGGGATCCCAGAAATTGAAACTGTGGCTCCGCAGCGCTTTCGCGACGGGGATGCTCTGCTAGCCACCCTGCCAGCACCGAGCGATCTGCTGCCCACCCCTGCACCGCCCCTTTCAGGAGCAGTTCCGCCCCTTCTCGGTAGGAATCGACAGGCACCAACTCCACCCCTGGCAGGTATCGATTCAGCAGGGGAATGGCGCTGGAACCGCGCAAGACTGCAACGCGACCGCCCCGCAAGTCCGACCAGCTTTCCCAGTTGTGGGAACGAGCCACAACCAAGCTGGGGCCATCCTGATAGTAAGCAGAAGTGAACTCCACCTGGCGCGCCCGATCCGGGGTAATGCCGATCTGAGCAATGGCCAAATCCACCTGGCCGTCAGCCAGCACCTGCAGCCGCTCTACATTCGAGACCGGCACCAACTCCACGGCCTCTGCCGAGCCCAACAGCCGGGATCCCAGCTCACAAGCCAGCTCGATCTCAAACCCCTGCAGATCCCCTTGGGGAGTGCGAAACCCCAGCGGCCTCAAGTTGTCTTTTACGGCAACGCGCAGCCGTCCAGAATCCACAATCTCCGGCCAAGGACGAGCCACAGTAGGGATCCCTCTCCCCAGGCAGGCGAGGGCCAGAATGGCTGCCAGGAAGGACTTCTGGATAGCCGTCGGAACCTCCTCAGGAGGCGCGAGACTGGCGCGCTGCCTCCACCACCTGGGTAAAGGCCTCTGGATCCAGGAAAGCCAAGCGGGCCAACATTTTGCGGTTGAGCTGGATATTGGCTTTTTTGAGACCATCGATGAACTCGTGGTAACGCAGGCCCTGGGCACGGGTGGCCGCGTTGATGCGGGTAATCCATAGGCGACGAAAATCCCGCTTCTTGCGGCGGCGATCCCGGTAGGCGCTGCGCAAAGCCTTCATCACCTGCTGGTTGGCGGTGCGGAACAGCTTTGAACCAGCTCCCCGAAAGCCTTTGGCCAGCTTGAGGATCTTTTTGCGGCGCTTGCGGGCGACATTGCCCCGTTTGACTCTCATGGCAGTAACTCAATAGGAACTTGAACAAACTCAAACTGAAGGGTAGAAGCACTCCGTCCTGCTAACGGGATCGGAACTGCTGTCGCCAATGCCAGCCCCTGAAATCTTCTTGCCGGCGCGAGCGGGATCCCGGCTAGTGGGTGTTGGGCAACATCAGGCGCACATTGACCACATCCCGCTTGTCCACCAGGGCCACACCGGCCAATTTGCGTTTGCGCTTGCTGGTTTTGTGCTCCAGCAAGTGGTTGTGCCCGGCCCTGCGACGCATAAACTTGCCGCTGCCGGTCAGGCGGAAGCGCTTGGCTGCTGCCTTGCGGGTTTTGATTTTGGGCATGATGACAACCCCAGAATATGCGGGGCCAGAGCTAAAGGTCACAGCTTTCTAGGATAAGCCATAGAAGAACAAGAGGGCAAATGCCAAGGTTCGTCCCGCTGAGGCAAGGGAAAGGGGTCGAGAAACTCTCAGGAGACTGAGTTTTGAGGCTCCAGCAGCAGCACTTGCCAGCGCAGCAAGCGTTGCAGTTGCTCAAAGCTCAGGGGGCACTCTAGGCCAGCCTGGATCTCTTGGACGGTGCGGATCCCGTCCACCTGTTGGAGAAAGGCGAAGGCTTCTTCGCTCAGGGAGATGGCTTCGTAGGCGTAGTTGAAAATGCTCCGCCCCGGCCACAGGCCCAGACAGGGGCTAAGGTGGGCAATGGCCGATGCTACACTTTCCGGGCTTGTCCATTCCCAGCGGCGGATGGGGGGCTTGCCGAGAAACAGCTCGTAGTGGGCTACCACCGGATCCAGCAGCTCGATCAGGCGATAGCGTTCCGGTTCCGGCAGCTGAGCCGCCCGAGCCAGCAGGGCCTCGTCCTGGCCCAACACCCGTTCCAGCCGCCAAAACTCCGGGTTGGAAAAGCGCAGAAACTGCAGTCCGGAAGCCCGGATTAATTCAAACAGAGTCTCGATGGTGTAGTCCACTTCCTGGGGGTGCAGGTACATATCGGCGAAGCATTCGTCGTCCACGTTCTCGATGGCCCAGCGGGCCCGTTCTTGCTGCTGGATGCGGTTGGTTTCCGGCAAGATCTCGAAAAGGCGGCGGCCCACCTGGAGACCCCTCTGCAATTGCTCCGCCGAGGCAAGGGTCTGGTGTTCAGAACCCGTTACCAGCAGGCGGATGGCCTTTTGCATGAGGCGGATTTCGTGGCGGCCCAGCTCGCCGTATACAAACAGGTGCAGGATCCCGCCGGGAGCCAATTTGCCGGCCAAAGCCTGCAGCCCCGCTAGCGGATCGGGCAGGTGGTGGAGCACGCCCACGCAGTTGATGAAGTCAAACTGCCCCGGCAGCTGGTCGATGTCGTAGACGTTGAGCTGGCGAAACTGCACCGGCGGTGCCTGGGAAGCCCGACAACGGGCCTCGGCAATCTCCAGGGCGCGGCTGCTCAGATCAAAGGCCCAAATTTCTGCGTTGGGGTTTTGGTGGGCAATGTATTCTGTTCCCACTCCCGAGCCACAGCCCGCATCCAGAATGCGCACCTTGCGCCGACCCGGATGGGATCCCGTACAAAAGGCATGGGCCTGGGGCCAACTCCAGCGCCAATTCCACCCTGGCGGGGGAACAGTGCCGATGGGCTGCGGGGGGAAGGGGTAGAGCTCGTAGAGCTGCCGCACTTGGTTGAGGATTTGTTCGGCGCTGGGGGAGTTGGGCTGCATGGACTATCTGTTGGCTGGCTCGGTTACCAGCAAGACTATAGTGACAATATCCCTCCTAAAGCTCCTGCTGGGCCCACTGTCATGAAAGTGCTCCGCACCGCTAGCGCGAACGCTTCTGCTCATCCTCTACAGACCGGCCTCACCTTCGACTGGATCAGGCTGACGGCTGAGCTCAAAAAGATTCTGGATCCCCAGCGGGTGATCAGCAAGCCGGAGGAGCTGCTGGTTTACGAATGCGATGGGCTGGTCAGCTACCGGCAAAGGCCGGCGCTGGTGGTGCTGCCCCGCACAACAGAAGAGGTAGCGCAGGTGGTGAAGCTGTGCAGCCGCTACCAGGTGCCCTTCGTGGCGCGGGGATCCGGTACGGGCCTCTCAGGGGGAGCCCTGCCGGTGGAAAATAGCGTCGTCATTGCCACCACCCTGATGAAGCAGATCCTGGAAATCGACCTGGACAACCGCTGCATGGTGGTGCAGCCGGGGGTTATTAACACTTGGATTACCCAGGCCGTGGCCGCCCAAGGCTACTTTTATGCGCCGGATCCCTCTAGCCAGTCGGTTTGCTCCATCGGCGGCAATGTGGCGGAGAACTCCGGCGGTGTCCACTGCCTCAAATACGGGGTGACGGCCAACCACATTCTCGGCCTGACGGTGGTGCTGCCGGATGGGGAGGTGGTGCGCTGGGGGGGTAAGCTCCCGGAGATGCCCGGCTACGATTGGGTGGGCCTGTTTGTGGGATCCGAGGGCACCCTGGGCATTGCCACCGAGATTACCCTGCGCTTGGTCAAGGCCCCGGCTCAGGTTCAGGTTTTGCTGGCGGATTTTGACAGCGTAGAAGCGGCGGGAGCCACCGTCTCCGACATCATTGCTGCCGGGATCATCCCCGCCGGCCTGGAGATTATGGACAACTTCAGCATCAATGCCGTGGAGGATGTGGTGCAGTTGGGCTACTATCCGCGGGATGCGGCGGCCATTTTGTTGGTGGAGGTGGATGGGCTGGAACTGGAGGTGGAAGAAGCCAGCCAACAGGTGAGGGCGCTGTGCTTCAAAAATGGGGCGCGACAGGTGCAAGTCGCATCCGACCCAGAAGAGCGGGCGCGGGTGTGGAAAGGGCGTAAGGCAGCGTTTGCGGCCATGGGCAAGCTCAGCCCCAACTACTATGTCCAGGATGGGGTGATCCCCCGCAGCCGACTAGCCTTTGTCTTGAAGGAAATCGAGCGCCTCAGCCGCGAGTACGGCTATCCGGTGGCCAATGTGTTTCACGCCGGCGATGGCAATCTGCATCCCCTGATCCTCTACGACGAGTCAGTGCCGGGATCCCTGGAACAGGTGGAGAAACTGGGGGGCGAAATCCTCAAGCTCTGCGTGCGCCTGGGGGGCAGCATCTCCGGCGAACATGGCATCGGGGCAGACAAACGCTGCTACATGCCGGAAATGTTTACGCCTGCGGATCTGGAGAGCATGCAATGGGTGCGGCAGGTGTTCGACCCCCAGCACATCGCCAACCCCGGCAAGATCTTTCCCACCCCCCGCACCTGCGGTGAGTCAGCCCACGCCCACAGCCAACCAGAATGGCAAGGGATCCCAGTCTTTTGATTTTGAAAGTTTGAAGGTGCTCCGAACCGCTGGCGTGATGGGAATAGCCCTCAGGCTGGGATCAGCCGGCTTGGCGTTGCTGCTGCAGCTCGGCAAAGGCTCGACAGAAGTCTTCCTGTCGGATGACCAGGGTTTTGGCATCCACCGTCTCGGAAGTGGCGCGGTGGCGGCGGATGGCGGCAATGGCGGCGCGGTTGCTGAGCAGGGCCAGGTCGGCACCACTCCAACCTTCGGTCTGCTCGGCCCACCCCTGTAAGTCCACATCAGGCCCCAGGGGACGCTTGCGGTTGTGAACGGCCAAAATTTCCCGTCGCCCGCTGCGATCCGGCAGCTCCACGCTCAGGTGCAGCTCCAACCTGCCGGCCCGGGTGAGGGCGGGATCCAAACTGGCTTTGCGGTTGGTGGCGGCCACCACCAACACCCCCTGGCTGGGGCGGATCCCGTCCAGCTCTGCCAGCAGCTGCCCCAGAACGCGGTCACTGACCCCACTATCCCCGGAGTAGCTTCCCCGCGCCGGGGCGAGGGTGTCGATCTCGTCGATGAAGATGACACAGGGGGCGCATTGGCGGGCGCGGGCAAAAAGTTCCCGTACCGCCTGCTCGGAGGATCCCACCCATTTGCTCAAGAGCTCCGGGCCGGAGACGGCAATGAAGTTAGCCTTGGCCTGGGAAGCGATGGCTTTGGCCAACAGGGTTTTGCCAGTGCCAGGGGGGCCGCTGAGGAGGATGCCCTTGGGCGCTTGGGCCTGAGCCTGCTCGTACAACTCAGGGTGCAGCAGGGATCCCTCGATGGCCTCTTGCAAAATCTGCTTGGCGTGCTCCAGGCCGCCAATTTGATCCCAGCTCACCTGCGGGGATTCAATCTCCACCGAGCGCAGCACCGCCGGCTTCACCTGTTGCAGAGCCTGTTGAAAATCCGCTGCGGTTACCGTCAGGGACTCGGGGATGGGGGATCCCAAATCGGGCACCTGCCGCCGCAAAGCCGCATAGGCTGCTGCCTGGCACAGGCCCCGCAGATCTGCCCCCACAAAGCCCAGCGTCTGATCCGCCAGGCTGTCCAGATCCACATCCTCCGCCAAGGGCATGCCGCGGGTGTGGATGGCCAGGATCTCCCGCCGCCCCTCCCGGTCCGGCACCTTGAAGATCACCTCCCGATCAAAGCGCCCCGGTCGCCGCAGAGCCGGATCCAGAGCCTCGGGCCGGTTGGTGGCTGCCAGCACCACGATCCCCTTTTGGGCCACAAACCCGTCCATCAGACCCAGCATCTGGGCCACCAGGCGTTTTTCCACCTCCCCCTCGACAGTGGCGCGGTTGGGCACTAGGGCATCGATTTCGTCAATAAACACCAGACAGGGAGCCGATTTGGCTGCCTTTTCAAACAGTTGCCGCAGGCGCGCCTCCGCCTCGCCGTAGTACTTGCCGATCAGCTCCGGGCCGACAATGGCGATGTAGTTCACCCCCAGGCTCTCGGCCAGGGCGCGGGCCGTCAGGGTTTTGCCGGTGCCGGGGGGGCCTACCAACAACACGCCGCGGGGCGGATCCAACCCCAGCTTGGCCAGCAGATCGGGCCGCTTGAGGGGGATCTCCACCATCTCCCGCAGCGCTTGGAGCTGTTCCCTCAGTCCCCCCACATCCTTGAGGCGTGGCCCAGCCCAAGACTCTGGGCGGTCGGCAGAAGTTGCTGGCGGGTCGGGCACAGCGGCCTTGGACGGTTCCTGGAAGCGAACCGCAGACATCACTTGGGGCTCGCTGCTCCAGGGGGGATCCCCCGTTTGGGCAGGGCTGCGGCGGCGGGGGATGGAGCCGGAAGGGGGAATAGAACTGCCCAGAGGACGGGCCTGGATGCGGACTTCGGTTCGCAGCTCTCCACTTTGCTTTTTCTCGTCCAGCTTCTGAGCCAGCTCGATCAACTGCTCAATGCCCTGTACAAAGTCACTTAAATTGGCCATAGCCGGGATTTTCCATCCACACAAGTTATCTGCAAATTGACCCGCCAGAGGTGCTAACTCATCCCCTGCCTGGCCAGCTCAGGTGAGGAGAGCATGACTCTAGTCAATAATAAGCTCAACTATACTGAAAATAATGTATAATATGTTCGGTACGGATTACTACCAGTTGATCTTTCTGTTTACTTTCGAGTCTGCCAACATGGTAGCCAAAGCAAAGCAGAAAATTGGTAGTAAGACGACACGGAAACTGCGCTTTGGGTATTCTACTCAAAGCTTTGCGGGATACCGCCATTCTGTTTGGACTCCGTCCCGCTAACGCGAATGGAAACAAACAGAATGCTATCGCTGCATAGTTGAACAGTGATGTTCAGCAGTGTTCAGTGTAAATGTATCAGTTCCACGGCTAGATGCTCAGTATGATACCCTTCACTGCGGCTGCCGTCGGTGTTGGGCAAGGAGAATCTGCTCTCGGATCCAGCCCAGCCAGGGCTCCAGCCCGTCACCCGTCTTGGCAGAAAGACAAAAAATCGGCACAGAAGGGTTGATCTCGCGGATATTGGCCTGGATCCGATCCAAATCCACCTCCAACACAGGAACCAGATCCACTTTGGTGATCACCAGACAATCCGCCTCTCGAAACATGATTGGGTACTTGAGAGGCTTGTCTTCCCCTTCTGTGACGCTGAGCAGTGCTACCTTGGCGTGTTCCCCCACCTCAAACTCCGCCGGGCAGACCAAGTTGCCGACATTTTCCACCAGCAGCAAATCCAGTTGTTGGGGATCCAGCAGTGCTTCCAATTGCTGCAAGCCCCCGGCCACCATGGCCGCATCCAAATGACAGGCCCGCCCCGTGTTGATGGCAATCACCGGGATCCCGTAGCGACGCAACCGCTCCGCGTCCAGTTGGGTCGTCATGTCTCCCTCGATCACCGCCAGGCGCAGCGAGCCGGCAAGAGCGACCACGGTTTTCTCCAGCAAAGACGTCTTACCCGCCCCCGGCGCGCTCATGAGGTTCAGACAGGTTACTCCCCAGGCATCAAAATGCTCCCGGTTGTGGTCGGCCTGGTGTTGATTGGCGTGGAGCAGGTTAATCCCCAGATCCAAGACTTGGTGCATGGCACAACCCGTGTTGCGGTTGAGGAGAAAACGCTCTAGCTGCGGAAAGAGCTGGATTCGGCCACCGTAGGGGTGGGAGAAGGGCCGACGGAGAGTTTACGCACCTCGGAGCAGAAAGAAGCCATGCTGAAGCCACCGAACCGCTTGACAGTGCTGGCCCGCAGGCGCAAGTTGGGGCTGGCAAACCAAATGCGCTCTTCCGACTCAGTCATCTCATACTGGGTGTAAAGGGTAAGGGCGCCATCGGATCCCATGACATAGGTACCGGCCACCGGTACTTTCTCAGCGTAGCCCTGATCCCGCAGCAACTGCCCGCGCATGGGATCGGTCTCATCGGGGATAGGTACCAGCACCACGTCTCCCTTGTACTCTTCGTTGTCCCACTCCTGCTCGCCATCCCACCGCACCCGCGCTGCTCCCACAGCTCGTCGGGGATCCACCCTGAACAACTCGCAAACCCGGATGACTGCTGGATCGGTTGCCGCAAGGGTGGCAATTTGTAGCCGCGACCTCCCACCCTCAGAGCGGCGAAAAGCCAAGTGATGGCTGGTGCGTTGGCACATCCACTCCCCAGCACTGAGGGCAAAAAACTCCATTACGGTCATCATGGCCGACGCGGATCCTCATCGATGGAACAGGGTTTGCCGATCTTAGCTTGCAGAGCAACTCAACGATTTAGCTAACGGTGGTGCGGGGGCAATCAGTCCTGCGCTCTACCCGCAGGGTGAGCACCGGGATACAGGGATCCCCGCCATACCCCTGAGCGAAATCTGTAGCAAAACCTACTTATGCTGGTGTAACCTACAAGCACCGGATTGATCCAGATGACTCCCAACAAGCCGCTCGCGTCAGCGGGACGGAGGCCTTGCTGTTGGCGTGGCTGGAGATTGGCCGGGACGTATACAACTACACTTTGCCGGAAATCAACGAGTGGATAGCATCTTGCTCTTGGCCGGTGGACAGGGGTTCCTGGGTGCAGGAGTCCATCCTGTCTGCCGATGCACCGTTCCCTGGGATTAGACTTGTTTTGCGAGCTGGCAGTAGCCAGGGAGGCTGGGGAAGGGAAACTGCCTGTTCAGTCGGTCTGTCGGGGGTTGTAGACCCAGACAAGTGGCGTGGGGCAGGAATGCCCGACCGCGAGGTAAGGACTCCGTCCTGCTGACGGGAAGGGTGGCCCGCGCTCTGTCCACAGGACGAGCGCCGGGAGGATGTCACCATACTCCCCTGCCCAAAGGCAGAGGATTCTGGCTCTTGGTTCCAAGACAGCACTTGCCGTATCGGGTTGCCCCTTTACGACAGCGGTGCCCATCTCCCCAAGCGGGGCAGTTCCCTTCTGCCCTAAGTACCGTTGAAGAGAAAGGGCAAAACCTATTTAGGTTGCTTGCGTAGTCGCCGGACTACCGGGTTTTTTAAGTGGTTGACTACTCTACTACTGGTCTAGAGTACAGCACAAAAGCTGCCGTGAACGGCAGGGCTTTAGACCCAATTCTTTGGTAAAACAATTGCCAATAAAATGCCAATAAAAGGCTACCCGCTTGCTCGCCTTGCAGGGGCCAACTCAAGCGCTAGACCAAGAGAGCCAAGGTTTTTTTAACTCAGCACAGGTGTCTTTGGGGCAAGGGATCCATCCGACAAGCGCCAACCGACTGCCAGTTGTTTCTAGCTGACGGCCACGGGCGACTTAGCGGCAGCAGCAGCGCGATTTTCCTCTTCCTCAGGAGGGACAACGGCAAACTCGATGTGATTGAGCAGGGTGGTCACGAAGGCGAAGAGCAGGAAAGGCAGGGAGATCACCAAAATCAGAGCAATGGTGAGAAAAGCGTAGAGGGGGCTATTCATCAGGGAGAGGGCAGCGGCCAAGCTGGCAAAGATGACAATCAGCCAAACGATGATCTGGCCGTAGATATCTCCAAAGGAGAGGGTGCAGGTGAAGCGGTAGCGGGTGTGGGTGTTCATGGCAGTTCCTCTGGATAGCCTGGATGGTTCGATCCTAAGGACAGATCAAGCCCCATCCTGAGAAATATGTCGAGATTTTAGACGAGAGACGAGGAGATGCCTCTCTTTGCTAAGAAATATCTCAAGAATCGGCTGAGAAAGAGGGGATCCGCCGTCTGGAAGGAGGCAGGATGCTACCCTCAAGATTGGGAACCGTTTCTTGCAGGCAGCAGCCATGTGTATTTGTATTCACTGCTACTACGTGGATCGCTGTACCACCTACCATGCCGTGGAAGCGCAGCATCAGCAACCTCATCTCACACTGACGCCGGATTTTGAGCCGCAGGGCCCCCAGATCAATGTCAATATCCGCAATGGGGGCACCGAGATGGAATGGGATGTGGTGGGCTGCCAGAGCTTTCGCGAGGAACGGAACAAATGGGCGCGACTTCGTCCCTATGAGGCGGTTCCCACGTAAGATCCAAGAGCGGCCTGGATTTCCAGGGAGTTTCTTGCCCGGCCAGGTTAGAACTCTTCAGTTTGGCAGTTCGGCTCTCCCAGTCTGAGAGGTTTGATGGGGGCTGGAGAGGTTTTTATCGAGTTTCGAGAGATTGGAAGACTATGATGCTGACCTCAAGCCCTACAGCGCTGCCAGTGGATGCCCGTCAACAGGTGAGCCAATTCATGCAGCGCCTACAAGATGACATCTGTGCCCGTCTGGAGGCCCTAGACGGAAAAGCCAAGTTTCGGGAAGACCGTTGGGAACGCCCTGGAGGAGGGGGCGGGCGCTCGCGGGTCATTCAGCAGGGAGACGTGTTTGAGCAGGGGGGAGTCAATTTTTCCGAGGTGTTCGGATCCCATCTGCCCCCTTCGATTCTGAAACAGCGTCCAGAAGCGGCAGGGCATCCTTTCTACGCCACAGGCACCTCTATGGTGTTGCATCCTCGCAACCCCTATGTGCCGACGGTACACCTGAACTATCGCTATTTCGAGGCGGGGCCGGTTTGGTGGTTTGGGGGCGGGATGGATCTCACCCCCTATTACCTGTTTGAGGAGGATGCGGCCCATTTTCACCGCACCCTCAAGGCAGCCTGTGACCGCTTGGATCCCGTCTACTACCCAGTTTTCAAGATCTGGTGCGATCGCTACTTTTTCCTACCTCATCGCGGCGAGGCGCGCGGCGTTGGCGGCATTTTCTTCGACTATCAGGATGAACGCCCTGGGCTGCTCTATCGGCCTGAAGGCCAGGCGGAAGGGGATCCCGAACAACTGGCTTCTGAGCCACCATCGTTACAGGTGCGGGTGGGATCCCGCAGTTGGGAACATCTTTTCCAGTTGGTGCAAACCTGTGGCGACGCCTTCTTGCCGGCCTATGTGCCGATTGTGGAGCGGCGGCAGGGGATGGAATGGGGGGAGAGAGAACGGCAATTCCAGCTCTATCGTCGCGGGCGCTACGTGGAGTTCAACTTGGTCTATGACCGCGGCACGATCTTTGGACTCCAGACCCAGGGCCGCACCGAATCGATCTTGATGTCTTTGCCGCCATTGGTGCGCTGGGAATATGGCTACGAGCCCCAGCCGGACACGTGGGAAGCTAAGCTCTACCAGGTGCTCCGCCAGCCCCAGGATTGGGCGTAGGCCGGCCATACCTTGTCTCCGCCTTTGAGGATCCGCTGCGTGCCTTCTTCTTTGCCCCTCACCTACCGCGTTCAGCCCCCCCGACAGGGCGGCTTAGGACCCGCGCCTGCGTTGGTAATGCTGCACGGGATCGGCAGCCACGAGGGGGATTTGTTCCAGTTGGCCCCCTATCTGGATCCTCGGTTGGCGGTGATTAGCTTGAGAGCCCCTATTCCTTGGAGTGGAGGCGGGTTTGCCTGGTTTGAAATGGCCTGGACGCCGGAAGGGCTGGTGGGGGATCCCCAGCAAGCGCGCAATAGCCTCCAGCTCCTGAGCCGCTTTCTGGAACAGGCGCTGCCCAATGGGATCCCGGATATTGCCTTGGATCCCAGCCAGGTGTATTTGCTGGGGTTCAGCCAGGGGGCGATCATGAGCCTGTATTTGGCTCTGACCCAGCCGGAGAAGCTGGCAGGGGTGGTGGCGATGAGTGGGCGCCTATCTCCAGAGATCCTGGCCGAGGCGGTGGAGCCGGAGCGGATGAAACACCTGGCCATCTTGGCAGTTCATGGCACTGCCGATGCTGTTTTGCCGATTGCTTTTGGCCGCCAGATCCGGGATTATTTTGCCCCGCTGCCACTGAACTTCACCTATCGCGAGTACGAGATGGGCCATGAAGTTTCCCCGGAGAGCCTGCGGGATATTCAGGTGTGGTTGCAAAACCTGTTGGATAGGAGAGATTCGGAAGTGAAAACCTGAAGAAGTTTGACCCAATTGGGATGACCCTAATTCAGGTGTTGAGCAAGGCTGTGCAGCACTTAGCAAGCTCCTCAATGGCACAGCTCCGGTTCTCGCCATCTTCAGGGTTTCGAGGGGCAAGTGATAGGGATCCCTGCCCCATTCAGTTTTCCGGCTCTCCTTCGGGTTCGGATGTCAGAATATGCTGATTAATTGTTAAAGCGTTAAAGCCGGGCAGAATGAGCACTTAGTACCGATGCTCCCCTACCCAGAGGCCGACCAATGCTGCCTTGCCCCAGGGATCCACTTTCACTTCTGCCCGCGTGGCTTCAGGGTAACGCCGAATATCTTCTTCCAAGGCATCTCCAGCTGCTTCGGGAATAAAAAATTCTTCGGTTCCCAACTTGAGCTGCTGCCCGTCAAACCAGCCTCGCAGCACTTTCTCTTCAGGCTGCAAATCTTTGGGCATCTCCCGGCTGACACCGATTGCTCGCCAAGGTTGAGTGGGATCCCCTGCGGGGGGAGCCAAGCGCAGATAAAGGATCCCTGGCGTCTCCAAATCAGGTAACCAACCCGGCAGTTGCTCTAGGGTGGAGCGCCGACCGACGACGTAGCCCAAGGCCACATACCGGCCCCGCAAAAGGTCATAGGGATCCACAGGGGCCGTTTGCAGGTAGATCGTGGTTCCGACAGCAAGAGTCAGCGCTTGCCGAGCCGGTATCAGCAGAACGATACCCAGCTGCAGCAGGAGGGGTAGCCAAAACCGCCATTTGGGCAGGGATCCCTTCTGAGAAAGATTCAATGGGCCAGCCATAGTAGCCAGAGAGAGGGACTTCTCTCTTATGGCACAGGTTCGCCGATCCCGGACAGAAGCGGGTAGAAGTGCCCCACTGGCCCCTGACCTGACCCGATGGCCAAAGGATGTCGCAGCGCTTCTGTTACATAGGCTTTGGCCGCCACTGTGGCCGCCAAGGGATCCCTGCCCCAGGCCATCTGTGCTGCAATGGCCGCCGAGAGGGTACAGCCGGTGCCGTGGGTGTGGCGGGTGGGGATCCGCTCTGTTTTCAGCACTTCCAGTCGCTCGCCATCGAACCACACATCCACCCCCTGCAGTTCCCCCGGCATGCCTCCGCCTTTAACCAACACCGCTCCACAGCCCAGGGTGCGAATCTGCTGGGCCGCCGTTTGCATATCCGCCAGGGACTGCAGCTCCAGCCCCGTTAAAATTTGCGCCTCATAGCGATTGGGGGTCAGCACCTGGGCCAAGGGGATCAGCCGCTCGCGGATGGCCTGAATGGCCTCATCTGCCAGCAACTTTGCTCCCGTGCGGGACACCATCACCGGATCCACCACCAGAGGCCGCAACGCCCAGCGCTCCACCTGACGGGCTACCTCCAGCACGATCTCGGCATTCAGCAACATGCCCGTCTTGATCCCTTGCACCCCGATGTCCTGCACCACAGCCTCGATTTGGGCGGCTACGGCTTCGGGGGGCAGCGCATCCACCCGGCTCACCCCAAGGGTATTCTGGGCGGTCACGCAGGTCAGGGCAGAGGTACCGTGTACCCGTTGGAAAGCAAAGGTGCGCAGATCCGCTTGGATCCCTGCTCCCCCACCACTGTCGGATCCAGCGATGGTGAGGGCGACAGGGGGGTGCTGCTCGGCCAGCAGTGGAGCCGGAGTTGGTTCAGATGCAGAGACAGACATTGGCCAAACGACAAAAATGGGCAAGGGTACCGATAGCCATTTCCATCAATCAATATGAACCATCTCTTTAACATAGCAATGAAACTGTTGGTTCTCGATTGGTCTGAGACCACTGGGGTATTGGGAAAACTCTTGCAGACGTCTGTCAAGAAGCTGACTAAGAGTGAGTTGTCCTAGTCTAAATCCGAGTAGCCCTCATCAGTGGTGGCGACCACCTCAACCCAGGCTCTATCCCCCTCCACCGCCGTCAAGCTCCAGCGCAGAAGCCGAGCCGGCTGGCCCAGCTCCCGGTCAACTTGCTGACAGAGGGATTGCTCCAGTTGCGGGGCAGAGAGAGGCGAGCTCAACGGCAGAGATAGGTGCAACAAATGCAACTTCACAGGAGTCGAGAACTGATCTCGCCAAGGAAACAGACTTACTTTCGATAACTTCTAACACTAAGAATCCAACAATATAAACTAATGTAGTATTTTCAGATTAGGCTGAGACAGCCGGGCTACTGAGAAAAACCTTTTGGGCCCCTGCATTATTGCTCCGCAACGCTATTGCTCCGCAACGCTGACGCGAAGACGCGACCAAGGTTTTAGTTGTGGGTATAGTGTCCTAGTTTGAATCGAAATGACTACAACACCTAGTGACATACTCCCGACCCCGACTGCTGGCAGTACGGAGCGGGCTTCTCGCTTCATCGGGGAGCCTACGCAAGAACCCTCCACGAGCAGACACGGAATGTCCTACCGCGTAGTTGCACCAGATTCCGGCAAAAGCCGTTTTGTGCAACCACTCCTATCATACACCATGTGGGGGTATCTGTATCCCGGCACTGACCCTACGGGTACAGTGCGGGGCTTAGCTACCCCCACACCCCCATAAGCTAACAAGTAGACCTGAACAGAAATCCGGCACGGTTAGGAGCCAAACTGCAAACGGTAAACCTCTTCCTCTTGATCGGTCTCCACCTCCAAATCGGAGGTAGCATAGGCTACACACAGCAGCACAAACCCTTGGGCCTGCAGTTCTGGCCCAATCCCCATTGCCTCTGTCTGAGTCACAGATCCCGACTTCAGCCGCCCCGCACAGGTGGTGCAAACCCCCGCCTGACAAGAGGAAGGTAGCTCTACCCCGTGTTCAAGAGCAGCTTGTAAAACCGTCTGATCCGCAGAGGCGGGGAAGCGGTAGGTTTGGCCGCGGTGATGAAGGGTTACTTGATAAGCCGTAGCAGACATCAGGAACGGGCTCCCGACGGAGTACGGGTCACCGTCAGAGACTGTGGCTGGCGCATTTTCTTCACCAGAGCCTGAATCTTTTTGGCTCCTTCCTTTTGCAGGTCGGCGATGTAGTGGCCTTTGAGCTGCTCTGCCTCGGCTTCATCGGAGAAGGGGCCGTAGTAGTAGGTGCAGTCCTCGGTGGTGATCTCGATCCAGACCGACAGGCCGCGCAGCTTATCCAACAGACTGACCAAAGGGTTGCTCACGGGATCCATCCCCCATTATCAAGTCTAGCAATCATTGGATGTCCTTTTGCAATCCCCTAGATTCTACTACTTTTATTGACGATTTGTTGAGGAATGTATCAACCTCAGGGCGTTTGAGGTGGTGGGGAGAGCGCTGCCGGTGGATTTCGTAGAGGGCAATGCCGGTGGCCACAGAAGCATTCAAGCTTTCAGTGCGGCCTGCCAAGGGAATGGACAGCAGTTGGTCACAATGGCGCTGTGTGAGCAGGCTAATCCCTTCCCCCTCGGATCCCACCACCAAGGCAATGGGCCGTTGAAAATCGGCTCTATAGATGAGGTCAGTCCCTCGGCTGGTGGTGCCATAAACCCAAAACCCCTGCTCTTTGAGGTATTCCAAAGCCCGATTCAAATTCACCACCCGCGCCACCGGCAAGGTAGAGAGGGCTCCTGCCGCCACCTTCATCACCGTCGAGGTGACTCCTGCTGCCCGCCGCTGGGGGATCACCATCCCTTGCATGCCAAAAGCTTCTACGCTACGGGCAATGGCTCCCAAGTTATGGGGATCCTGGATCCCGTCTAGGACTACCAGCACTGGATTGGGGCTGGCCTGCCGGCTTCTTTCCACCAAATCCTCCAGGGCCACGTACTGATAAGGCGTGGCTTGGGCAGCGATACCCTGGTGGTTGGCGCCAGCCGTGAGGGCGTTCAGCCGCTTTGGAGACACTTCGTCGATAACGGTGCCCCGCGCTTTGGCTTCTTCCAACAGAGACAAAAATTGGGGGCTGTAGCGCAACTTCGGCAAGATCCAAACCCGATTGAGGGTGGCTTGACTTTTCAAAGCAGCCAGTACTGTCTGGCGACCGTAGATAATCTCTTGCTCCAGCTCGGTCTGCGGATCCCGGTCGGCCTGAAGCTGCACTTCTTCCGGCAGAACCCCTGTCCCACCCATGGGAAGGCCGGGATCTCGTTGGCCTGCCGGTTGAGGAGCCATCTTGCCCTGGGGCCACTGCCGTTGCGCGTCGCGACGGATGGGCTTCACTGGAGCCTCTCGGAGGGCAAGCTTGGGATCCCCGTCTCGGCGTTTGGGCCGCTGTACCCGCTTGCTAACGGATTGCCCTGCCCTTCGTGGCTGCAGTTTGCCCGAGCGAGACAGCCGTGAAGCAGGTTTGCGCTGAGAAGTCTTGGGCATGGGCGTGGAAGATGGAAAGACGGAAAGACTATCCTAACCTTCCCACTCGCCTAGGGTCTCAGCCAAAACATCAGTGAGGGCGAGGATATGGCGCAGCCGTTCGGGATTGGCCAGGTAGAGATAGCCCAGAACTGTTTCCAGGCCGCTGGCGTTTTGGTAATCGGCCAGAGGCAGATGCCGGGGTGGGCGACCGCAGCCATTGCGACCCCAGCGGACAATTTCCTGCTCTTCGGGGTTGAGATGGGGCAACAGGGCCAACAGCAGCTTAGCCTGAGCCGAGCCGCGCACCCGCCTCACCACCTGCTGATGATAGCGCTCCAGTCGATCCGGAGGAAATAGCCGTTGCCGCCGCACATGCAGTTCGTAAATGGCGTCTCCCAAGTAGGCCAAGGCTGCGGGCGATAGGCGGCGAATCTCGGCCAAGGAGGGCCTTTCGGAAGTGGGCTCGAACAGCAGATCGTTCACAGCAGCTCACGAAAGATAGGCAGAAAAAATGTCTAGAACCGCTGTCATCGGCTCATTGCAGGATTCAGTCCATGCTAAGACAAGCTTCCTCTGGTCTGCTAGCCTGACTCGCGCTCTTTCCCCCCTTGCAGGTGATTTGGATCACGAGGCCCAGAGAGAAAAGGTGCTATCGAGTAGACAGGGCAAAGCCGGTTAAGGGGCTGATGTTATGAGCCTTGAAAAGCCAGTTGGAGTTACTGCCAAGAATCTGGAGAGCAAAATCCAAGAAATTGTGGGTGAGCTGGCCAGCGATCAGCGTGAAAGGCTGGAAGGTAAGGCCGAGCAAACAAAGGCAGCCACCCACCCTGGAGTCGAGGATGCTCGAGAAGCGATTAAAGACGTTGTGGATGATCCAACGGATGGCCAATAGCTCCAGTTAAGATGCGGGGACAAGGAGATCTGCATTCAGCAAAAGCAGGTAGGCGACGACCGCCCCCCCCATACCCCCTACCAAAAAGCCAGCGGCCAATTCGCTCCAAGATTGGGATCCCCCTACCGGCCCTATGTTGCGCTGCGAAGTGACAGTGCCGTAGAGAGAAAGGGCCGCCGTCAGAATCAAGATCAGGCCACAGGCTCCCAAAAAGCCGCTCAGCAGACCGATGGGCTCGTTGCGCAGCGGCCCCAGCTTGGCAAAGGGGCCTACCAGCCAATAGCCGTGGGCCATACCGATTTCCAAGCCCCGCCAAATGGAACTCAATCCCGGTCGGTTGATGGGCAGCCAGTCGATCAACAGCCGGACAACAGGCGCGTGGTTGATCGGTGTCCAGAGATCCCCAATTTGCGGATCTCCCTCAGGGACGGTGACGTATCCCTTATTCATGTTCAACCTATTCAACGGAGCAGGATCGGCATTGGGTTCGACCATTTCAGCAACTCTGTGTCCAGTTCAAAGGAGGATGGAAAAAAGCCTAAAAAAGCAGGGATCCCACCGGGCGTAGGTTGCGCTGGGGATCCCTGGCCTACACTCAGAACGTCAAAATGTCGGGGAAGAAGCGATTGATCTCGATGAACAGGGCAAAAACAAAGCTGGAAAACAGGATAAATGCCACCGGAGCAGTGGTGAGAAACTTGGTGAAATCAGCCATAGACGCCTCTCAAAAGTTAAATAAATCGAGTTAGAAAGCCGGGCTCAGCTCCTCAGCGGGGGGAGATGGGCACAGCCGCTTCCGGCTCTCGAATTTCGCCGCTGGCAATTTCCTTAAAAGCAGCAGCGGGCCAAGCCAAAGCCGTGAGGAAGCACCGCAGCGCCAGCGGTACATCGATCAGGCTTTCTTTCATTTCGGGGCTATCCTCATCCCGAACCGCGATCAGGTAAGAACGCCCCGCCCAGCCCAGCCAACCGGCAATATACAGGAAGAGCAGACCGGGGATGAGAAACTCGCCCGCATGGTTCAACCGACCATCCGTAACCAGGTGGGGCAGGCCCTCTTCGCCGCAGAGCAGCTTGCTGTAGCGCTCAAAGCGCTTGCTGGTTTGGGCCAGCTTTTGCTGGTAAACAGGGGCCATAGCAGGGCTGGCGTTGAGGATCTTCTCCTCTAGGCTGCTCAGGCGTTCGTTCATCAGGGCCTGAAAGGCGGGAACTTCGCTGCAAGGTTTCAGACCAATCAAGGGCTCTGCCTGCACAGATTGGGCGAGGCCAAGCGCAATGCAAAGGGCCAAAAGAAGGCTTAAAAAGGTTCGCATAGCAGGATGTGTCCTTGAGGTAGGGGTCTAAGATCTGTCCAAATGCTAAGGGATGCTAAGTGCAGCAACAGGCACTAAACGGTTAGTATCATACTCCTGAGCGCCTCGCCCCGACGGATCCTGAGTTTTAGCTCACACAATTCTTAATTTGAGGATCCCAAGGCTTTCCTATTCCTTTCCCCAGCCTGCTCTCCCATGCCCTGCGCCCTTGCCATCGAAACCAGTTGTGACGAAACGGCTGTGGCTGTGGTGACGGCGGATGTGGCCTGGCCGGGGTTTGCCCCGCGGCAGCTCAGCTCGGTGGTGGCCAGCCAAATCGACCTCCATGCGGCCTACGGGGGCGTGGTGCCGGAGGTGGCCTCACGGCAGCATGTGGAAACTCTGCCCTTTGTGCTAGAGGCTGCTCTGCAGCAGGCCGGATTGGAGGTGGCCGAGGTAGATGCCATTGCCGTAACTTGTGCGCCGGGCCTGGTGGGATCCCTGCTGGTGGGGCTGATGGGGGCCAAGACCTTGGCTTTGCTCCACGACAAGCCCCTGATCGGGGTGCACCATCTGGAGGGCCATCTCTTTAGCGGCTTTTTGGCCGAGCCCGATTTGCGCCCCCCCTGCCTATGCCTTTTGGTATCGGGAGGCCATACCAGCCTGATTTGGATGAAGGACTACGGGGACTACCAGACGGTGGGCCGCACCCGCGACGATGCTGCCGGCGAGGCATTTGATAAGGTGGCGCGGCTGTTGGGGCTGGGCTACCCGGGGGGGCCGCAGATCGACCGTTGGGCCCAGCAGGGGGATCCAGAGCGGTTCCCGCTGCCAGAGGGCAAAGTGGATCATCCCTACGACACAAGCTTCAGCGGCCTGAAAACGGCGGTGTTGCGCCTAGTCCAGCAGTTGCAGCAGCAAGGCCAGGAGTTGCCCATTGCCGACATTGCCGCCAGCTTCCAGGCCTGTCTGACCCATGTGCTCACCGAAAAGGCAGTGGCCTGCGCCGAGGCGCTGGGCCTCTCGACGCTGCTGCTGACGGGAGGGGTAGCTGCCAATCGGGAGCTGAGGGCCCGCCTCACAGAAGCAGCCCGGCAAAGGGGGTTGCGGGTGGTGATCCCGCCTCTAGCCCTCTGCACCGACAATGCCGCCATGATTGGAGCAGCTGGGCTCTGCCACTGGCTGCGGGGGGAGGTCTCGCCGCTGGAGCTGGGGGTGGCCTCGCGCATGCCCCTAGAAGGGATCCCTTCCCTCTACATGGATGGGGGCGGAGCTCACAGAGAAGAACAGACGGGATCCGCCGCCCTCTGACGTTGCCTCACCTCAAGGTAGATGAGCAGCGCGTTGATGTCGGCGGGGTTGACACCGCCGATGCGGGCCGCCTGGCCCACGGTTAGCGGGCGCACCGCCGAGAGCTTATCCCGCGACTCTTTGGAGAGGGTGGGGATGGAGTGGTAGTCCAGATCGGGGGGCAGAGGGCGGTGGTACTGCTTGCTCACCTGCTCAATTTGGCTCTGCTGCCGCTGGATGTAGCCGCTGTATTTGACGGCAATTTCCGCTGCTTCCTGCTCAAAGGGATCCAGCTCCGCATCCCCCAGCCCCAGTTCCAGGAGATCGGAGTAGTGAATCTGGTTGCGGCGCAAGATCTCGGCCAGGGTGGCGGATCCCTTGATCCCCTGCCCCGTCAGTTGGCTTAGTTGGATGCCGGCCAGGTCGTGGGCCTTCACCCGCTGCGTTTCCAGGCGCTCGATTTCTGCGGCAATGCGCGCTTGCTTGGCTTGGAACAGGGCCCAGCGCCGGTCATCGATCAAGCCCCATTCTCGCCCCAGGGGGGTGAGCCGTTGGTCGGCATTGTCGGAGCGCAGGATGAGGCGGTATTCGGAGCGGCTGGTGAGCATGCGGTAGGGCTCCCGCAGTTCTTTGGTGCAGAGATCGTCGATGAGGGTGCCGATGTAGCTGGACTCCCGCGGCAGGGTGACCAGGGGTTTGCCTTGAACCAGGCGGGCGGCGTTGATCCCGGCTATGAGCCCCTGAGCTGCCGCCTCTTCGTAGCCGGTGGTGCCGTTGATCTGGCCGGCGCAAAACAACCCCTGCACCTTTTTGGTCATCAGAGTGGGGTAGAGCTGGGTGGCCGGCAGATAGTCGTATTCCACCGCATAGGCAGGCCGCAGCATGACGCACCGCTCCAGGCCAGGCAAGGAGCGCAACATCTGGATCTGGATTTTCTCAGGCATCCCCGTGGAGAACCCCTGGATGTAGAGCTCCGGCAGATCCCGCCCTTCCGGCTCAATAAAAATCTGATGGCTTTCCTTGTCGGCAAAGCGGACAATCTTGTCTTCGATGCTGGGGCAGTAGCGGGGCCCTTTGGCCTCCACCCAGCCGCCATAGACAGGGGTTTCGTGGAGATTTTCCCGGATGATGCGGTGGGTCTCTGGGGTGGTGCGGGTCAAGTAGCAATCCATCTGCTCCCTTGGCACCCACACCTCGGGGTCGAAGCTAAACCAGCGCACATCGGGATCCCCCGGTTGCCGCTCCATGACCGAAAAATCCACGCTGCGCCGATCCACGCGGGCAGGGGTGCCGGTTTTCAGCCGGCCCGTTTCAAAGCCCAGTTGGCGCAGGGTGTCGGTCAGCCCTTCCACGGCAAATTCCCCTGCCCGTCCGGCAGCTTGCCAGTGGCGACCAATCCAGATGCGCCCCCCCAAAAACGTACCGGTGGTCAGGATCACCGCCCGACAGCCGAAGATGGTGCCGAAATGGGTGACCACGCCCACCACCTCGTCGTTGCGCCCCAACACCAAATCGGTGACAGTGCCCTCGCGAATCGTCAGGTTAGGCTGGTTTTCCACCACCGAGCGCATCACCCGCGCATATTCCCTTTTGTCGGTTTGCGCCCGCAGCGCCCACACCGCCGGCCCCCGCGAGCGGTTGAGCACCCGCTTCTGTAAATAGGTGCGGTCGGTGATTTTGCCCATCTCGCCGCCGAGGGCATCGATTTCGTGTACCAGTTGCGATTTGGCCGGGCCGCCGACGGCGGGGTTACAGGGTTGCCAGGCGATCTTGTCCAGATTCAATGTCAGCATGAGGGTGTTGCAGCCCAGCCGCGCTGCCGCCAATGCTGCCTCGCAGCCGGAGTGCCCCCCGCCAACCACCACCACATCGTAGTGATCGAGAAAATCAAGGCTATCCTGTCCAACTTTGAGCATAGGGTGGCAATTCCAAAATGAATAGCCGGGATCCCCGGTCTTTTAATTTTCAGGTTATTTCAGCTCGCTTATCCAGCTTAGCGATGGCGGCAACGGATAGGGTTATTTGCGACCGGCCTGAGGCAGGCAGAGCAGTAGGGAAAGTTTTCTGTTGCCCTGGGAAATAAAGTTGGGTAGAGGCTCAGTTCCCAGCCTAAGTCACCTGATTGAAGAGTTGAAGAGACCTCAGGGCGCTGGGATCAGCTCCCCCAAGGCTGCCGATAGCAGGGGATCCCAGAGGAAAGGGCAGAGTCGCCCAAGGGATGTTGCGGCTCATACAAACACCAGACAGCCCGCCTGAGAGAGCCAAGCACCGATTCCATTATCCTCAACCGGATCTAATCCAGACTATTTTAGTCGGGTTTAGTTGACGCGGCAGATTGCGGGTGATAAGATTCCCCCCAACGATAGGTAAGTTCAATCCAGCGCCCACCCTTTCCTTCACCTTGAGGCTGCCCATGTCCCAAACTCTTTCCGAACGCCCGCTCAGCCCTGCCGATTCCCCGTTGGCCTCTGCCTTGCACAGCTCCAAGGTGGGCTTCAGCCGTTTGCGCTGTCGGGAGTGTGGCGCCGAGTATGAGCCGGTCGCCAAGCATGTTTGTGAGCTGTGTTTCGGCCCCCTCGAAGTGGCTTATGACTACGACTGGCTGAAGCGCACGGTTAGCCGTCAGAGCATCCAGGCCGGGCCGCATTCCATCTGGCGCTATCGGCCTTTTCTGCCAGTAACTTCTGAAAAGCCCATCGATGTGGGCACCGGCATGACCCCGCTGGTTAAGGCGGAGCGGCTGGGTCGGCGGCTGGGATTGAAAAATCTTTACATCAAGAACGATGCCGTCAACATGCCCACCCTCAGCTTCAAGGATCGGGTGGTGTCGGTGGCGCTGACCCGTGCCAAGGAGCTGGGTTTTACCACCGTTTCCTGCGCCAGCACGGGCAACTTGGCCAACTCCACGGCTGCCATTGCCGCCCATGCCGGCCTGGACTGCACCATCTTCATCCCGGCGGACTTAGAAGCGGGCAAGGTGCTGGGATCCCTGATTTACAACCCCACCGTCATGGCGGTGGAGGGCAACTACGACCAGGTGAATCGCCTCTGCGCCGAGGTGGCGGATCGCTACGGCTGGGGCTTCGTCAATATCAACCTGCGCCCCTACTACTCAGAAGGCTCCAAAACCCTGGCCTATGAGGTGGCGGAGCAATTGGGTTGGCAACTGCCGGATCAGGTGGTGATCCCATTGGCCTCGGGATCCCTGTACACCAAGGTTTACAAAGGCTTCCAGGAGTTTGTGAAGGTGGGGCTGGTGGCGGATAAGCCGGTCACCTTCCACGGCGCCCAGGCGCAGGGATGTTCGCCCATTGCCCAAGCCTTCCGCGAGGGACGGGATTTTGTCAGCCCTGTTAAGCCCAATACCATCGCCAAATCCATCGCCATCGGCAACCCTGCTGACGGGATCTACGCCCTGGACATTGCCCGCAGAACCGGTGGGCAGATCGCAACGGCCACGGATCCCGAGATCATCGCCGGCATTAAGCTCCTGGCCGAGACCGAAGGCATCTTCACCGAGACTGCCGGCGGCACCACCATTGCCGTGCTCAAACACCTGGCAGAATCCGGTCAAATCGATCCGGAGGCGGTTACAGTAGCCTACATTACTGGCAACGGTCTGAAGACCCAGGAGGCGGTTCAAGCCCACGTAGGCCATCCGCTGGTGATCTCGCCCAGGCTGGAGAGCTTTGAACAGGCTTTGGAGCGGGCCCGCACCCTGGAGCGGCTGGACTGGCAGGAGGCATCAGTATGAACTCAGTTTGCAGGGAAGACCCTCTCCATTGCCTCTTAACAGAATCTTAATGAAGAACTGTTAAGATCCCTGGCGTAGACCTATTGGCTCAGGAGCTTTGCACAGTGCCTATCTTTCCTTCTGTTCAACGCCTTGTTCGCCGTTGGATCCCGGTGGCGGCTGTAGTGGCCCCGCTTGTCTTTGCTCCTGCGGCCCAGCCTCAAGGGCTAAACACCATTGCCGTTGAGCTGGAAACTTTGCCCAGCAGCTACTCGACGCTGGCGGCAGCTTTGCGGGCGACGGGCCTGAATACGGCGTTGGCAGGGCCGGGGCCGTTCACGGTCTTTGCCCCTTCCGATGTGGCCTTTGGGCAACTGCCGCCGGGTACGGTGGAGACGCTGTTGCAGCCGGCCAGCCGGGCTCAGCTCACCCGCATTCTCACGTATCATGTGGTGCCGGGGCGGATTACCTCGTTTGACCTGCGGCCCGGCCAATCGACCACTCTGACCACCTTGGCAGGGCTGCCGCTGCAGGTGCAGGTGGGATCCGATGGCAGCATCCGGGTCAACGGGGCTAACGTGAACCTGGCGGATATTCCAGTTTCCAACGGCGTGATTCACGGCATCGATGGGGTGCTGCTACCCTAGTTTTTTGATGTTGGTTAATGGACGAGGCATTGGGCTATGGCAGTCAAGGTGCTGATTCCCAACACGCTGCGGGCGCTCACCCAGGATCAGGGGGTGGTGAATTGCGAGGGATCCACCATCCGCGAATTGTTGGATGCTTTGGAACAACGCTGTCCGGGGATTAAGGCGCGGCTGTGCGATGAGAAGGGGGAATTGCGCCGCTTCGTCAACTTTTATGTGAACAGCGAAGACATTCGCTTCCTCAAGGGATGTGACACCCCTCTGCAAGATGGGGATGAGGTGAGCATCGTCCCTGCCGTTGCTGGGGGCTGAGGGCTGCCAAGCCTGCCGTGGACGCTGTGGAGTGGTTGAGCCAGCCGGCCCCGCTGGTGGCACCTGCCTTGCTGGGCATGGTTCTGGTGCGGCAATTTGCCGATGGGCTGCAGGTGCGGGCCCAGATCGTAGAGACGGAGGCCTACACGGCTGGGGATCCGGCCTGCCATGCCTACCGCCGCAAGACCCAACGCAACCAGGTCATGTTTGGCCCGCCAGGGCATCTCTACATCTATCGCATCTACGGCCTCTACCACTGTCTAAATATCGTTACCGAGCCAGAAGGGATCCCGGCGGCGGTTCTGATCCGGGCAGCTCAGTTGGATCGCCTGCCAGACTGGATCCCGGCCAACAAACAGAATCAGCCAGCACGGGCGGCGGCGGGGCCGGGCCTGCTCTGTCAAGCACTGCGCATCGACGGATCCCACAACGGCTGGCGGCTAGAGCGGGCGGAAGCCGGCCAGGAAGGCATTTGGCTGGAGGGATCCCCCTCTTGGCAAACGCAGTTGTCCATCGTCCAAACCACCCGCATCGGCATCACCCAAGGAGCCGAGATCCCCTGGCGCTGGTACATTGGTGGACATCCGGCGGTGTCGCGCTATTAGTGGGGGCAGGCGGACAATGCTCGCAGAAGGCAGTGGCTAAAGGACTCCGTCCCGCTTACGCGAACGGCAGGGGCTGCCTGGGCTGGTCAGCGGGGTTGTGCTGCTCTTGCTGGGGTTGCCCGCGTTGGCCCAGCCTGTTCCAACTTTTCCAGGACTCTTGACGATGCAAGCCCAGACCCACTTCACCTATCGCACCGGGTTTCAGCGCTGGCGGGCGGGAGAAGCTCAGGGGTTTCAGGACTGGTCAACCCAAGGGATCCGCCTGAACGCCCGAGGGCAATTGGTCTTGGATCCAGAGGGTTTGCGGCAAGAAGTCAGCCTTGAAGAGCCTGAGGTGGCGCTAAGGACTCCGTCCCGCTTACGCGATCGGGGGCGCCCTTTCTATCCCCTTGGCCCCTACTGGGTGGGAGAAGCCACTAGCCCAGCAGTCCCCACGGGCTTCCCCCTGATCGGGGCCATCGTTTCCTGGAATGCCACCACGCCCCCCGGCACCTGGCTGGAACTGTGGATCCGGGCGAAGCTTCCAGATCGCTGGACAAAGTGGTATCACGGCGGGGTATGGGCTGCAGATCCCATGACTCTGGCCAGCCACTCGGTGCGGGGACAAGGGGATGAGGATGGCAACCTGTACACGGATCTGCTGGTGCTCAACGATACGCTCAACGGGGCTGAAGCCTTCCAGGTCAGGGTGCGCCTGTTCACCCAAGACCCTGGCCATTCTGCCTTTGTGGATCAGGTGGCAGTTGCCATTTCCAACGAGCCGGTCAAGCCCAGCCGCCTATCCCCTGGGGATCCCAGCCGCTGGGGCAAAGTCTTGGATCTGCCTTTGTGCTCCCAGATGGTGTACCCCGATGGGGGAGAAGTCTGGTGTAGCCCCACCTCCCTGGCCATGGTGCTGGCCTACTGGCAGCAGGATCCCCGTCCCTGTGAGCTGCTGGTGCGCGCAGCGGTGGCCGGTGTGTACGACCGGGTCTACGACGGCCATGGCAACTGGGTTTTCAACGTCGCCCATGCTGCCGAGCAGGGTTTGTCCGGCGTGGTGGCGCGGCTGGAGAGCTTGGCCCAAGCAGAAGCCTGGATCGCGGCAGGGGTTCCGGTGGTCCTCAGCTATGCCTGGGGCGAGGGAGAACTGGAAGGGGCGCCGATCCCCAAAAGCAAGGGTCATTTGGCGGTGCTGGTGGGATTTGATAGCCACGGGGATCCCATCGTCCACGATCCGGCGGCCAAAACCAACGAAGAGGTTCGCCGTACCTACCGCCGCGAACAGCTAGAGTCGTTGTGGCTGGAGCACTCCGGGGGTACCGTCTACTTGATTCATCCGCGAGAGTGGCCTGTCCCCACTCTATAGCCGAACCGGGCGAACGCGGGCAGCATCGACTTACAGCGCTACCGCTATGGCCTGGATGATTTCCTGGCCGCTGAAACTGCTATCTGGTCTTTCGGTGGGGATTTGAGTAAGGATAGATGGAGTGAGGAGTGCGACTCACCTGCGGGTGAGGATGGTTGGTCATGAATAGGAATGCGGTTCAGGGGCCAAGGCATTGGTCGAGGTGGCTCCTGCGGCAGAGAGGGTGCTGGGCAATTCTCGCCGGTTTGTACGCTGATGAAGGTAAGCGTGGGGGTTTGGGTTTCCGCCATTTCCCAGTTTGTGGGAGGGGATGAGCTGCATCATGCCACGACGGGCTTCCCTGACACCGCTACCTTGGCCTGCGCTGAGTGCCTTGGTGCTGGCTCTCTCGGGCTGTGGCGAGCTTTCTTCTTCTAGTCTGTCTCCCAGCGTTGTTCCCCCTGCGGCCCTACAGCCGGTTTTAACTCCAACTCCTCTCCCTCCCTCCCCGCTTTCTCTGACTTTCGAGCAAGCCCGCCAGTCCGGCTTGTCGGTGCCCAGCAACCGCATCGTTCTGCTGCTCCAGGAACAGGGATCCGATCTGGTGGCCCAGCTACCGGCCTCAGAGGTGGATCGCTGGCTGGCTCGCACTCCCACCTGGCCGGGGGTGGAAGGGATCGACCTGAGCATTACCCTGGGCACTTATCGCCAAACCGCCACTGCCCCTCTGCGCCCAGGGCAACCGGCCACCTTCACCTTTACCAACCCCCCCGCCGGAGAAGCGGAGCTCAGCGCCATCGCCTATCGGGGATCCACCACTCTGGCGCAGGGGAAGGGATCCCTGACCCTTTCTGCCCGCTCTGGGAGTTCTGGCAGTGTCAATCGTCCTCCCCAAGACACAGAGCGCCAGCGCCGCCTTTCTATGTTGGTGCTCTCTGAGGTGGGGGTACCGCTGCTGCACACCAGCTCGGCAGCGCCCACCCTTGGCCAGCCGTTGCTGCTCTCAGGGGAAAATCTGGAGCGGGTGGAAACGGTTCTCTTTGCTGCAGCAGCCCATCCCGAGCGCATCCTGAAGGGGGAAATTCGCTCCCGCAGCGGTGACCGCCTGGTGGTGATGCCGCCTTCTTCTCTTTCCGGCTCGGTTTGGGTTGCCGTTGCGGATGCTTCCGGGCAAGGGCTGGGTACACTGGTCTACGATTGGCCTGCCGCTACTCCTTCCCCCAGCCCCTCTCCCACCCCCACTGCTCCGGCAGCATCGGCCTGGGTGGTGGAAACTTTGCTGGATGGCCGCACCTCGCCCGCGGCAGATCCTGTCGGCAACGCCCCTGATAACACCGGCACCGAGTCCAGGATCTACCTGCAGCAAATCAGCGGCATTGCTGTGGATCCTGAAGGAGCCTTCTATTTAGCCGATAGAGCCCAGCACCGTATCTTTCGGCTTTCTCCAGAGGGGGAATTGGAAGTTTGGGCCGGCACAGGCAGAGCAGGCTACCAAGACGGAGCAGCCGAGCAAGCGCGGTTCAACTCCCCACAGGGGCTGCTCTGGGATCCCAAGGGGGGATTGTGGGTGGCCGACAGCGGCAACCATTGCCTGCGCTATATCAACCTGCAACGACAGGTGAGCACCTTTGCCGGCACTTGTATAGCCGGATACCGAGATGGGGGGCTTGACCGAGCTCAGTTCCGTGAGCCATCGGGGCTGGCTTTGGGTTCAGATGGCAGCCTCTACGTTGCCGACCGCGCCAATCGCCGCATCCGCCGCATCACCCCTGCCGGTGAGGTGACCACCGTTGCCGGCACGGGCCAGCCGGGATCCGTCGATGGCCCAGCAGAACAGGCCCAGCTCCTGCAGCCCACGGCTCTGGCGGTGGATAAGGAGGGGAACCTCTGGATTGCCGATGGACATCGCCTGCGCCGGCTCTCTGCTGGCGGACGAGTGACCACCCTCTCCGGGGCAGAGCCAGGCTATCGGGATGGCCCCCTGGCAGAGGCCCGTTTTCAAACCCTGGGGGGGCTGGCCTTCGATGCGGCAGGCAACCTCTGGGTGGCAGACCGAGACAACCATCGCATTCGTCGTCTTCAGCCTGGGGGACAAGTTTCCACCTTGGCCGGACAGAATCAGCCCGGCTGGCAGGATGGCCCCACCTCGGTGGCCCGGTTCGATCAACCTGCCGGCTTGGCAGTCTTACCGGATGGCAGTGTGGTGGTGGTGGATGCCGGCTTGCCGGGCTTGCGTCGCATAAGCCGCGTTGCCTCTGGGCCCGCCACCCCAACTCCTGTGGGATCCCTGTAGGCTCTTGCCAGGCCGCCGTCTTTTGGGTTTCGCAGGGATCCCCATCTACTCAATCACCACACTCTTCGGGCCGGCGTTCACCTCTGGGCGACCCTGATTGAAGTTGGCCAGGAAGGTGTCTGGATCTTTGAGGCTGAAGACCAGCTTTTTGCAGGGCACTTGCAGCCCCACCGGCCCCAGCAACGGAATAAAAAGAGGCTTTTCCTGCACCAGTGGAATGGCAATTACCCCTTGGGTGCTGGTGACCGGGCCAACGATCCCCTGAAAATCGGTGCGCACGCCCACCCCGTAGTACCAGGGCCAGGGAAAGCGCTCCCCTCGCCCCAACTCGCTCAAGGAGAACGTCTCGTTGAACAGGCTGCCCGCCCGCACAATGAGCTTGTCTTGCAGCAGATCGACATAGGCCGACTCGCTGCTCACCCCAAACAGAGCCAGCGGCAAACTGGCTAGGGGATTGGAGTCGATGGCCATGTAGTAGCGCATGAGAGATCTCCGATTTTACAGATGGGTGACCAGGTGAGCCGCGGCCCCTAGCCTTGCCAATTATAAAAAATCTTCCCCGTTGCTCGACTGACCAAAAGGGATCCCATCTGCCCATTAGCTAACCGAGTATGATGGGTTGCTTGGAGCGTCCTTTGAGGACTCCGTCCCGCTAACGCGAACAGCAAGCCACTGGCCAGCGAGGAAAACAGGATGGATCTGCGAGCCCTCATTCGCTTGGTGCCCGATTTTCCCAGACCCGGCATCCTCTTTCGGGATATGACCCCCCTGCTGCAGGATCCGGCAGGCTTCCGGGCGGCTATTGAACAGTTGGCCGCCGGCACCACCGGCATGGGATCCCTAGATTATGTGGTCGGCATCGAGTCGCGGGGGTTCATTTTAGGGGCTGCTTTGGCACAACACCTGGGCTTGGGCTTTGTCCCGGTTCGCAAGCCAGGCAAACTGCCGCCGCCGGTGCTCAGCCAGACTTACAGCCTGGAATACGGCCAAGACCAGCTCCAACTGCACGCCCACGCCCTGCGGCCTGGAGAGCGGGTGTTGATCGTGGATGATGTCATTGCCACCGGGGGTACAGCCGCTGCCACCGCCCAATTGGTGGCCCAGAGCGGCGCTGAGGTGGGGGGATTTGCCTTCTTAATCGAGCTGGCCTTTTTGTCCGGCTGCAAGGCTCTTCCCCCTGGGATCCCTGCCCATGTGGTGATGGTAGAGGAAGGCAACTGAGTTCCTCAAGTAAGGTGCACCGACTGTTGGACGAGGATCCCTGGTGTTTTGGGCAAAGGTTGGCTCAAGCGGCTGATCTGAGCCTGCGCCTGCAGTTGTTCGTCAATCCAGTCCGCCAGTTCCCGCATGTAAAGCGCCACATGGATCGCCTGGTCGCGCTGTGCTGGCTCCACACCTTTTTCCGCCAGGCGGGCCAGAATTACGGGATCGCTCAGCTCCTCCAGGGCGGCAAAGTCTTCCGGTTGGTCGAACCCCAGCTCTGCCATTTTCTCGAACACATACCCCAGCCGCAGGCCGGTGGCCTCGCACTGCCCCTCCAGTTGCCAGGGATCCCTCAAGGCCAGGGCAACAGTTCGGTAGGCGGTTTGGGCGATGGAGCGCCAGGTGCCGCGGTGGATGCGCAGGCTGAGTTGCTGCCGATCCCAGCCCAGGGCTTCTCGCACCAACAGGCCGCAATTGCAGCGGGTGCTGTCCCGCCAGCAGTACTCCCAGTCCCAGAAGCCCCAGTGTTGGGATTGGATACGATCCGCGGTGCGGCGCAGGAGAGCTGCCAACTCAGGTGTGGGGCGCATGAGGCAACACAGAGCTAAACAAAAAACAACAAAACAAAAAACAACAAATATAGAGCGCCTCCAGTCTAGGCAGGCGAGCGATGGAGAACAAGCCCAGCTCAATCTTCTTTACATTCCTGGTCGCAACAGCATTGCGGAGCAACATATTCCTGTTCGGGCCTGTCCTCCGAGGGCAAAGCTCGTTGCCGTTGCCAAGCCCCCCAAGCCACCCCTGCCAACACCAGCGAGGCCCCGCCCAGGTAGGTGCCCCCTGCTGGCAAGCCCGCCAAGGCCAAGGCCAGGGATCCCCCCCAGAGGGTCATGGCGTAGATGAGCAGCACTGAATGCCGCTGGGATAGGCCGGCTTTGAGCAAGCGGTGGTGCAGGTGGCCTTTGTCGGGATGGAAAGGCGACTTCCCCCTGGCCAGCCGCTTGAGGATTACGGTGGACATATCCAGGATCGGCACCGCCAAGATAAAGAAAGGCAGAGCCACTGCCAGCGTGGTCACCCCCTTGGCCACCCCGATCACCCCGATCCCAGCCAGGGTAAAGCCCAAAAAATAGGCCCCCCCATCCCCCATGAAGATCTGCGCCGGGTTGAAGTTGTAGCGCAAAAAGCCTAGGCAAGCTCCCGCCAAAGCCGCCGCCAGCATGGCCGCCGCCGGTCGATCCAGCAGCAGGGTTACGATCAGCATCACCACTGCCGCAATTCCCGACACCCCTGCCGCCAGCCCATCTAGCCCGTCCATGAAGTTGATGGCGTTGGCCATCCCCACCAGCCAGAACAGGGTAATCAGCAGGCTCAACCACACCGGAAAGGGCCAGATCCCTCTCCCGGGCAGACTGATGAACTCAATGCGCACCCCTACTCCCCAAGCGGCAGCAGCCACGCCGAATTGCATCAACAAGCGGGAAAAAGGCGACAGGTGAAACAGGTCGTCCGCCAGGCCAATCAAAAAAAACAAAACCCCACCGATCGTCACCCCCCAAATCTCGTACTCCTGCTCGGTGCGCAAGCCCCCAAAAGCTCCGGCTCCCCAGAGCAACAGCAGGGCCACCAAGTTGCCAAAAAAGATGGAAACCCCCCCCAGGCGCACCATCGGTTGCTGGTGGATCTTGCGCTCGTCGGGAAAGTCCAACTGGCCACTGCGGATCCCGACCGCCTTCACCACCGGGGTTGCCCACAGAACCACACAGGCAGCAGCCAGAAAGGCAACCAAGTAGGGCATAGCAAGCCGTGGCGAGGATTGCGGTTATCCCAAGTGGGGGTAGAGGGGGAAACGACGACAGAGCTGAGCCACCCGCTGGCGACACTCTTCCAATACAGCAGGCTCCTCAGGCTGAAACAGACAATCGGCGATGATCTCCCCAATTTCCTCAAATTCTACTGGCCCCAAGCCGCGGGTGGTCAAGGCTGGGGATCCCAGACGCAGGCCGCTAGCTACAAAGGGCGGCTGTGGGTCGAAGGGAATGGTGTTCTTATTGGCGGTGATATGGATCTCCCCCATCAGCCGATCCGCCCTTTTGCCCGTCATTACCGGATCCGCCGCCCCAGTTTTTTCCAGCACCGCCGAAACCGAGCGCAGATCCAGCAACATCAGGTGATTGTCGGTGCCCCCGGAAACCAGTCGAATGCCTCGCCGTTGCAGGGATCCCGCCAGGGCCTGAGCATTGGCGATCACCTGCGCCGAGTACTGGGCAAAGCTGGGCTGCAGGGCTTCTCCAAAGGCCACCGCCTTGCCAGCAATAACATGCTCCAGCGGCCCCCCCTGGCTGCCGGGGAACACTGCCTTATCCAGCTTTTTGCCCAATTCTGGGTCGCGGGTGAGAATGAGTCCCCCGCGCGGCCCTCGCAGCGTCTTGTGGGTAGTGGTGGTCACCACATCGCAGAGGGGCACGGGGTTGGGGTGATGTCCAGTGGCCACCAAGCCGGCAATGTGGGCAATGTCGGCCAGAAGATAGGCCCCCACCTCGTCGGCAATGGCGCGGAAAGCGGCAAAGTCAATTGTCCGCGGATAGGCAGAGTAGCCGCAGATGATCAGCTTGGGCCGGTGCTGCAGGGCCAGATCCCGCACTTGGTCAAAATCAATCCGCTCCGTCTGCGGATGCACCCCGTAGTGCACCACGCGGAACCACTTGCCGGAGACGTTTACGGGGGAGCCGTGGGTAAGGTGGCCGCCGTGGGCCAGATCCATGCCCATAATTGTGTCTCCTGGCTGCAGCAGGGCCAGGAAAACAGCGAAATTGGCCTGCGCCCCCGAGTGGGGCTGCACATTGGCGTGGGCTGCCCCGAACAATTGCTTAGCCCGGTCAATGGCCAGTTGTTCAATCTCGTCAATAAACTCGCAGCCGCCGTAGTAGCGCTTGCCCGGCAGCCCTTCTGCATACTTGTTGGTGAGCACCGAGCCCTGGGCTGCCAAGACGGCAGGAGAGGTGAAGTTCTCGCTGGCAATCATCTCCAGGTGATCCCGCTGCCGGTTGAGCTCTTCCTGGATCAGGCGGTAAACAACGGGATCCGTTTCCGCCAGGATGGCCAAGCTATCCCGTGAGGTGGTCAGACTTTGTGGAGCAGCTACCATGATGACGCCAAGACCGAACTTCGCAGGAGGAATGGGCAAGAACTGCTTCGCCGTCGCGACGGCGTTGCGGAGCAACATCGTAGCATGACCCGCAAACCAGCAGCGCAGGCCCCGGCCTTTCTGCCTGGGGTAAAACCCCAAAACTGAGAAAGAATCCCTTGCTTTAGGGGTGGGGAGAATGTCAGTCGCGACAGCGTTGCGGAGCAACATCGATCCAAGCAGAGGATCTGGGAGCCACGGTCAAGCGGGATGGGCAAGGGCTGCTTTGTAAAGAATGTTGAGCTTTTCTTCTCGGTGTCAAGGCTACCCCTCAAGCTACGGTAGAGTGAGGGGGCTGACTTTTGTGCAATTCCACTGTTAGGGAGTTGGTTATGACGGACGCACAAGTTTTCACCATCCTGGCGATTGCCTTGGTGCCGGCAGTGATGGCTCTGCTTTTGGGATCCGCCCTGGCCCGCAGCTAAAGCTCCTGCATCTCCCAAAAAGTGCCTCTGGATCCCTTCGGCCTGCCCCGTCACGACAGTGTTGCGGAGTAATAAGGCAGGCTTTTTTCTTTATCAAGGAATGGAAAGTGTGGCTTGCGCTGCTGCACTCCTTCGGTTGTCCTGCCGTTGTTGGCTAAAGTTGGATTGATAAGGAGCACTCCCGGCAGCCAAGCAACTTGAGCCAGGTGGATCTACAGCGGCTTCAGCGCGCCCTTTCCCTAGAAGCAGAGGTGGGGTTTACCGACCTGCGGGGGCGAGAGCAGACCTTCTCCCAATTTTTGGGGAGCGTGTTCGGACAGGATCCCCCCTCTGACTGGGTGCTGAATGGAGATGACCGGCGGCGATGGAAAGAACTGGGATCCCGCTATACCCTGTATTCCGAGCTGGAGCTGCCCGAACGCCAGCACCTGGTGGCCGAAACCCGCCGCTGGCTGGAGCGAGTCCGACGTCAGCAAGAGCTGTCCCGACCGAGTTCCCACCAACCTGGCTCGTTTGCAGCCTCGTTGCCACAGCGCTCTGGTTTCCCTGCCGTAGGCGTAGCAACAACCCCCCCAGAGGCAGGGCGGAGCACGATTTCCCCATCTCTCCCCGCCGGCCTCAGCCTGGAGCAGCCGCTGCAGTTTCTCAAAGGCATTGGCCCCAAGTCGGCGGAAAAGCTGGCACAACTGGGCCTACACAGCGTGCGGGATGCCCTCTACTACTTCCCCCGCGACTACCTGGACTATTCCCGGCGGGTGCTCATCCGCCAAGCCAAGGTGGGGGAGACCGTTACCCTTGTAGGGACGGTGAAAAGTTGCAGTTGCTTTACCAGCCCTAAGAATCCCTCGCTGACCATCTTCAACCTAAAGATTTCCGACAAAAGTGGTGTAATTACCCTCAGCCGCTTCTACAGCGGGCGGCAGTTTGCCCAGCGCAGTTGGCAAGCTTCCCTGGAGCGGCGATACCCCAAGGGGGCCCTGGTGGCTGCCAGCGGCCTGGTCAAAAAGGGCCGGTTGGGCCTAACGCTGGATAACCCGCAACTGGAGGTGCTGGGGGGAGAGGGCGAGGAGCTGGACAGGCTGGGCAAGATCTTGCCAGTTTACCCTCTCTCAGAAGGGATCCCCGCCGATCTGGTGCGCAAGGCGGTGCAACTGGCTTTGCCGGCGGCGGCCTTGGTGGAGGATCCCTTGCCGGCGGATCTCAAGCGGCAGTTGCAGCTTTTGGACTTGCCTGTTGCCCTGCAGCAGATCCACTTTCCTGAGACCCGAGAGCTGCTGGCCCAGGCCCGGCGGCGGCTGGTGTTCGATGAGTTTTTCTACCTACAACTAAGCCTATTGCAGCGGCGACACCGCTATCGTGCCCAAGCTCAGGCCATACCTCGTTACCAGCCGGCTAGAGGGGAGCTGTTGGATCGCTTCTACCAAATCCTGCCCTTTCAGCTTACCGCTGCCCAGCAGCGGGCCATCGACGAGATCCTAGCGGATCTGCGGGATCCCTTGCCCATGAACCGCCTCTTGCAGGGAGATGTGGGATCCGGCAAAACCGTGGTGGCGGTGGCAGCTGTGCTGGCAGCCATTCAATCCGGTTGGCAGGCGGCCCTCATGGCTCCCACCGAGGTCTTGGCCGAGCAACACTACCGCAAGTTGGTGGAATGGCTCAGCCAGCTGCAGGTGCCCGTTGAACTGTTGACTGGATCCACGCCCCCTGCTAAGCGCCGGGAGATCCTGCGGCAGTTGCAGACCGGGGAATTGCCCTTGGTGGTGGGCACCCATGCTCTCATCCAGCCGGCAGTGCAGTTTCGCAACCTGGGCTTGGTGGTCATCGACGAGCAGCACCGCTTTGGCGTGGAGCAGCGGGCCGCTCTGCAACAGAAAGGGGATCACCCCGATGTCCTCACCATGACCGCCACCCCCATCCCCCGCACCCTCACCCTGGCCCTGCATGGGGATCTGGATGTTACCCAAATTGACGAGCTGCCGCCGGGGCGCAAGCCCGTGCACACCCTGGTGGCCCGGCCAGGGGATCGCCTGCAGGTGATGCGGCTTATCGAGCGGGAAATTGCCCAAGGGCGGCAGGCCTACGTGGTGCTGCCGTTGATTGAAGAGTCGGAGAAGCTGGATCTCAAATCTGCCATCGAGGAACACCAGCGTCTGCAGGAAAAGGTCTTCCCCCAATTTCGGGTGGGCCTGCTGCACGGGCGCTTGACCAGTAGCGAGAAGGAAGCTGTCATTGCGGCCTTTCGCCGGCGGGAGCTGGATATTCTGGTCTCTACCACGGTGGTGGAGGTGGGGGTAGATGTGCCCAATGCCTCGGTGATGCTGGTGGAGCATGCGGAGCGCTTTGGGCTCTCCCAACTGCACCAACTGCGGGGGCGGGTAGGGCGGGGATCTGACCAGGCCTACTGCATCCTGATGACAGGATCCAAAAGCGAGGAGGCCCTGCGGCGGCTCAAGGTGCTGGAGCAGTCCCACGACGGGTTTTTCATTGCCGAGATGGATCTGCGCTTCCGCGGCCCAGGGGAGGTGATGGGCACCCGCCAGTCGGGGCTACCCGATTTTGCCCTGGCCAGTCTCATGGAGGATCAAGAGGTGCTGCAGCTGGCCCGCCAGGCGGCAGAGCAGCTTATTGTCCAAGACCCCGACCTGAAGCGCTGGCCCCCCTTAAGCCGCATACTGGAAGAGCGTCAGGCCCGTCTCTTGGGCCCTGGGTTGTTGACCTAAGCTAGGGGCAATTGGAGCACTATGCCCTATACTCTCGAAGACTTAAAAGCCCACGGCCTTTCCCCGGCGGAATATCAACAGATCCAGCAGCAGCTGGGCCGGGATCCTAACCCCAACGAGCTGGCCATGTTTGGGGTGATGTGGTCAGAGCACTGCTGCTACAAAAACTCCCGCCCTCTGCTGAAAAACTTTCCCACCACGGGCGAGCGGGTAGTGGTGGGGCCGGGGGAAAATGCCGGCGTAGTGGATCTGGGGGAGGGGGATTGGCTGGCGTTTAAGATCGAGTCCCACAACCATCCTTCGGCAGTGGAGCCCTTCCAGGGGGCAGCTACCGGCGTGGGAGGGATCCTGCGGGATATCTTTACCCTGGGCGCCCGTCCCATTGCCCTGCTTAACTCGCTGCGCTTTGGGCCGCTAACCGATCCCCGCAACCGCCGCCTCATGGCCAGGGTGGTGGAAGGGATCGCCCACTACGGCAACTGTGTCGGGGTACCCACAGTGGGGGGAGAAGTGGCGGTGGATCCCTGCTACAGCGGCAATCCCTTGGTCAACGTCATGGCCCTGGGGCTGCTGGAGACGCCGGCAGTGGTGAAATCGGCAGCGCGGGGGGTGGGGAACCCGGTCTTGTACGTGGGCGCCACCACCGGGCGGGATGGCATCCGCGGCGCCAGCTTTGCCAGCGCCGAGCTCAAGGAGGATGCGCAGCAGGATCGGCCGGCAGTGCAGGTGGGGGATCCCTTCCTGGGCAAGTGCCTCATCGAGGCCTGTCTAGAAGCTTTTGCCACGGGAGCCGTGGTGGCGGCCCAAGACATGGGGGCGGCTGGCCTCACCTGCTCCACTTCGGAAATGGCCGCCAAGGGAGGGGTAGGCATCCGGCTTGATCTGGATCGAGTGCCGGCGCGGGAAAGCGGCATGGCTGCCTGGGAATACCTGCTCTCGGAATCCCAGGAGCGGATGCTGCTGGTGGTGCAAAAAGGCCGCGAGGCGGAGGTGATGGAGATCTTCCACCGCTGGGGTTTGCAAGCTAGTGTGGCCGGGGAAGTCATTGCCGAGCCGCTGGTGGAGATCTGGCACCAGGGATCCTGCGTGGTGCAGGTGCCGGTGCGGGCTTTGGCCGAAGACACCCCCGTCTATGTCCGTCCGGTGTTGCCAGAGCCGCCAGCCTACGTGCAGGCAGCGTGGCAATGGGATCCCGCCACTCTACCCCCTTGTGATTGCCAGGGGATCCACCTCGCTCAGGCAACGCTGGCATGGAAAGAGGTGCTGCTGCAGCTTTTGGCCAGCCCCACCCTGGCCAGCAAAGCCTGGATCTATCGCCAATACGACCACCAGGTGCAAAACAACACCGTCCTTTGGCCGGGCCAGGGAGATGCGGCGGTTATCCGCATCCGTTCCCAAAAGTTTGGCGTGGGCGAGGTGCCGCCCCTGCGAGCTTCCCGCAAGGCCATCGCTGCCACCCTGGATGGCAATGGCCGCTGGGTGTATTTGGATCCCTACGAGGGGGCCAAGGCAGCCGTGGCGGAAGCTGCCCGCAACCTCACCTGTGTGGGGGCCGATCCCCTAGCTGTTACCGATAACCTTAACTTTGGCAATCCCGAAAACCCGGTGGTGTACTGGCAGCTGGCCCTGGCCTCTCGGGGGATTGGAGATGCCTGCCGTGCCCTCGGTACACCGGTAACGGGGGGAAACGTTTCTCTCTACAACGAGACCCTCACCCCCCAGGGATCGCAGGCTATCTACCCTACCCCTGTCATTGGCATGGTGGGTCTCATTCCCGACTTGAAATGCATCTGTGGCCAGGGGTGGCAGCAAGAAGGGGATCTCATTTACCTCCTGGGATCCCAGGCCCTCACCAGCTTGGGGGGCAGCGAGTATTTGGCGGCCATCCACCAGCAAGTTACGGGCCGGCCCGCGCCAGTGGATCTGGAATTGGAAAAGCGGGTGCAAGCTGCCTGTCGCCATGGAATCCGCCAGGGCTGGGTGCGCTCTGCCCACGACTGCAGCGAGGGGGGATTGGCTGTGGCTTTGTCAGAAGCCTGCTTGAGCGGAGGCCGCGGCGCAACCCTCTCCCTGGCTCCTGGATCCTTGCGCTGGGATCAGGCCCTGTTTGGCGAGGGATCCAGCCGCATCCTAGTCTCCGTAAGCCCGGCCCACCGTTCCCTCTGGGAAGCCTATTTGGAGTCCCAGCTCCCCGGCCAGTGGCAGCTTGTGGGAGAGGTGGGATCCCCTGCGGATCCCCTGCTCTTAAGGACGGCAGAAGAGGATCCCTTACTGGTGGTGTCTTTGGCAGCCATGCAGGCCGCCTACCACGGTGCCTTTTCGGACTAGCTGAGCCTCGGTTGGGAAACCGTTTTCTGCGCCCAGCTCCCTTCTCCCTTGGGGAGAGGGGCCAGAGGTTGGAGAGGAAAACATCCTTAGGGGGATTTTTCCTCACACAAATTGGCCTGGATCACCTCTCGATATTGGGACTTGGGCTTAACGCCCACCAACTGGGCCACCAGCGTCTTGTTTTTGAAAAATTGCACCGTCGGGGTGCCCGCCACCCCCCCTGCCTCTGCAATCTCCGGATCTTTCTCAATATCGATCTCCACCACGTGCAGCTTGTCCGAGAACTCATCGATGATCTTGTTCAAGATCGGCTTGAGGGCATGACAAGGGGCACAGGTGGGGGCGGTGTACTTGACCATGAGCAGGCGATCGCTTTCGTGGTAGAGTCGCCGCAGGGCATAGCTCCCCTCATGGCAAGTCTTGCTGAAGTCTAAGTCATCCTGTCCATTCTCCTCAAAGCTGGCCTCCTCAACAGCAGGATCCCCAGCAGACTCTGCCGCAGAAGTCGCAGCAGGGCTGGGTTCAGGATGGCTTTGGGGAAGGACGTGATACTCCTGGGCCAAGCCGTGTTCCGAGAGCCAGCGCTCTGCCAACATGGCCGCCATACAGCCAGTGCCGGCAGCGGTAATCGCCTGACGAAACTCGTGATCCTGCACGTCGCCGGCGGCAAACACCCCCTCCACACTGGTGGCCACGGATCCCGGGCGGGTGACGATGTAGCCGACTTCATCCAGTTCCAGTTGTCCTTTGAACAAGTCGGTGTTGGGCTTGTGGCCAATGGCATAAAATAGGCCACCCACTGACATCTCGCGTATTTCGCCGGTTTGGTTGTTCCGCACTTTCACCCCGGTCAGGCGCAGGCCGTCGCCCATCACTTCCACCGCCTCGGTGTTCCAGTGCACAGTGATCTTGGGGTTGTTGAGAACACGATCCTGCATGGCCTTGCTGGCTCGCATTTTGTCGCTGCGCACCAGCATGTGCACGTGGGATCCAAACTTGGTCAGGTAGGTGGCCTCCTCACAGGCAGTATCGCCGCCGCCGATCACCACCAATTCCACCCCTCTGAACATGGGCATAGCCCCATCGCAGACAGCACAAGCTGACATGCCCCGGTTCCAGTAGGTCTCCTCCCCCGGCAGGTGTAGGCGCTTGGCTGTGGCCCCGGTGGCGATGATCAGGCTGTGGGTGCGCAATTCCCGCTCGTCAGAACGGACGACAAAGGGCCGCTGGCTTAAATCCACAAAGGTGACATCTTCGGTGTAAAGTTCTGCCCCCCACCGCTGCGCTTGAGCCCGCATGTTCTTCATCAGTTGGGGTCCGGTGATGCTCTCGGGAAAGCCCGGAAAGTTCTCCACCTCGGTGGTGGTCATCAGTTGCCCGCCCGGGATCCCGCCCGCCTGAAACCCCTCGAACACGACCGGCTTCAGGTTGGCACGGCCAGCGTAAATGGCTGCTGTAAACCCAGCAGGGCCGGAGCCGATGATCACCACATTCTCAACCCGATTTTGCTCTGTCATCCGATGTCTCTCCTTCTGCAATGGGAATAAAAGCCAAACTCATAACGACTACGCTTTAGCTTAACACCCCTTGGCGAACCGGTCGAGCTGGGGGCCTGCTGATCCTAATTTTCGCTCGCCTCAGGCAACCGGGGCAGGGTTTTGCCCGCCCCATCCGGTTATTTCTGCCCAGAGGTTGGCAGGGTGGCGGCCATTGCCCAAGTTTTGGATCCCCAACACCCAATCCCAGTTGACCCAAGCCAGAAGGAAAAGAGGTGTCTGAGATGGCCAGCAATTTGGTCTTGGTCAGAAAGCGGAGCTCAAATGAATTTTGTATCAGAAACTACAAAATACCCGTGTTGGCCTTTCTAGGATGAGTGAGCGTTTTTGGCCTGTCTGGGTCGAAGCGTGGGGATCACCTGCTGGGATCCCATTTGTTTCAGCCACAGTTCCCCCAGTCTTAACCGCAACCCAATCAGGAGAGAGTAATGGCATCCACGCCCCAAGAAGTGCTTCAGATGATCCAGGACAACAACGTCCAGATAGTGGATCTCAAGTTTGTGGATATCTTTGGCACCTGGCAGCATGTTTCCTTCCACACCTCGATGATCAAGGAAGAAACCTTCACCGAGGGGCTTCCCTTTGACGGATCCAGTATCCGGGGCTGGAAAGCGATCAACGAGTCGGACATGTACATGGTGCCGGATCCCAAAACGGCTTGGATCGATCCCTTTCTGGAGGTGCCCACCCTCAGCATAACTTGCAGCATTGTTGAGCCGCGCACTGGCCAGCCCTATAGCCGCTGTCCCCGCAGCCTTGCCGCCCGTGCCGTTGCCTATCTGCAATCGACGGGCATTGCCGATACGGCTTACTTCGGGCCGGAGGCAGAGTTTTTCATCTTTGAGGATGTTCGCTTCGACCAAACCCAAAACTCGGCCTACTACTTCGTGGATTCCATCGAAGGTCGCTGGAACTCGGGCCGCGAGGAGAAAGGTGGCAACCTGGGCTACAAGCCTCGCTACAAAGAGGGCTATTTCCCGGCCCCGCCCACCGATGCCCATCAAAACATCCGCACCGAGATGCTGCTGACCATGGGCAAGTTGGGGGTGCCCATCGAGAAGCATCACCACGAGGTGGCTACCGGCGGGCAAGGGGAGTTGGGCTATCGCTTTGCCGATCTGATCACGGCTGCCGACTACATGATGGTTTACAAATACGTGATCCGGAACGTGGCCCGCAAGCACGGCAAAACCGTCACCTTCATGCCCAAGCCCCTATTTAACGACAACGGCACCGGCATGCACACCCACCAGTCCCTCTGGAAGGATGGCCAGCCTTTGTTCTATAGCGAAGGCACCTATGCCAACCTGAGCGAGACAGCTCTCTACTACATCGGTGGCCTGCTCAAGCATGCCCCGGCGATCCTGGCCTTCACCAACCCCACCACCAACTCCTACAAGCGCTTGGTGCCCGGCTTCGAGGCGCCGGTGAACCTGGCTTACTCCCAGGGCAACCGTTCCGCTGCCATTCGCATTCCGGTGACCGGCAACAATCCCAAAGCCAAGCGTCTGGAGTTCCGCTGCCCGGATGCCACCTGCAATCCCTACATCGCCTTCTCGGCCATGTTGATGGCAGGTCTGGACGGGATCAAGAATAAGATCCACCCCGGCGAGCCCTTGGACAAAGATATCTACGATCTGGAGCCGGAAGAGCTGGCCAAGATCCCTTCCACACCCGGATCCCTGCTGGATGCTCTGGAAAGCTTGCAGAAGGATCATGCCTTCTTGCTGGAGGGAGGCGTCTTCACCGAAGATCTGATCCAGACCTACATCGAGTACAAGATCGACAACGAGATCAACCCCATTAACCTGCGGCCTCACCCCTACGAGTTCGCCCTTTACTTCGACGCCTAAGCGGTGTGGCCGATTCTGCAGCGGGATCCCTGATGGGATCCCGTTTTTTTCCGAGGAAATAGCACCCCTCAATTGTGGATCCCTTGGGCAACTTAGCTACTTTTGGTCAACAGCACCTCGTGCCAGCGTTGAAGCGTCCTGTGCCGTCCATCGACCTGAGGAAGCTCAACCCAGAAACCAAAAGGGGATCCCCAGCCGGGATCCCTTCTCGCTGAGCTCATGCCAGAGCATCAACAGTTACGGGCAGATCAGCTCATGCTGACACGGCTACGGTCGTAGTTGAGCCGAAAGGTGGGATGCACTTTTCCTTGGATGCGGTTCCAGAAGTTGCGCACGTTGACATGCAGGCCAATCTGCTCTGTACCGCGGAGCAGCATGGATTGCTGACGAATCCGAATCAAACGTTGATGGCTCATCATCAAGCGGCGAGACAGCTCATCCAAGACATGAGAACGGCCATTGGCAGCCACCGGGGCAGATGCCTCTGCCGTCTGAACGGGTTGAGCCGATCCTTCGACCGCCTTGGGATGATAAGCCACACCTCGATAGAGCAGGTCAAGGTTGGTGGGCAAAACCACCGGCTTGGTCAGATGGCGGAACCGCCAGTCCAGCCCCCGGTAACGACCCCCCACTTTGCCGGGAGAAACCGCCGCTGTTGCAGAAGAGGGGGTGTAATCGACGCCACGGTAAAAGAGTTCCATGATCTTCGCCTCCAAATGAGTTGAGTTTTCATCCGTTCGCCTTCTCCCAAGAGAAGCCCCACGGTTACCAGAAGAGTTGAGGCGCGTTCCTTCGGGATATCTCCCTACTTCCGTCCTCTGGCTACGATGTCGCTCTACCCATGATGAGCCGCCCAGCACGCGAGAGGATGAACGATTTCTATCTATATTCTGTATTATAAGCTACGGTTTTGGGGTGTTGTCAGCAACTTTTAACAAAAATTTCCACTGAGTTTCTGGCCAGCTTCCTCTAATCGGGACTAGTCAGCCGGGATCCCTGGGGGAAGTAAGGTGCAGGGCTTGGGGCCAGGTTCTCCACTCTGTCCGAGATGCCAGAGGAAGCATTATCGTGGAAGAATCCTCAGGATTGGCTACAAAAGTTCACATTCCTTGGTGGGTGCCCTGTGCAGGAAGACTTTCGTCTGATTTTGGACATTGTGACGGTATTGGCGGCAGCGGCAGCAGGTGGATTCTTGGCTTCGCTGCTGAGGCAGCCGGTGTTGCTCGGCTACTTACTGGCCGGGATCTTGGTGGGGCCAACCGGGTTGGGGTGGATCAAAGAGTTGGTTCAGGTGGAAACCTTGGCCCAGTTTGGGGTGACCTTTTTGCTGTTCACCTTGGGGGTGGAGTTTTCCCTGAAAGAATTGCGCAAAGTGCGGGGGATCGCCGTTGGCGGAGGCATTTTGCAAATCAGCCTGACGATTTTGATCACGGCGGTGCTGGCGGTGGTCAGCGGCTGGTTGACGCCGGTGCAAGGGATCTTTTTGGGGGCCGTGCTCTCCTTGTCCTCGACTGCCGTGGTGCTGAAAAGTCTCACTGAGACCAACCAAATGGGCACTCCCCAAGCCCAGGCCATGCTGGGGATCCTGATTGTGCAAGATTTGGCGGTGGGGCTGATGTTGGCGGTGTTGCCGGCTTTGGATTGTCCCTTGCCGGAGCTGGCGGGATCCCTGGTCAAGTCGGTAGCGGAAATTGGCCTGGTGGGGCTGGGGGCAGTGGTGAGTGGCATTTGGCTCGTTCCGGCCTTCTTGCGGCTTTTGGCTCAGCAGGAGAGCAAAGAGGTGTTTTTGCTGGGGGTGATCAGCCTCTGCGTGGGGATTGCCCTGTTGACGGAGCGGCTGGGCATTTCCAGCGAGATTGGGGCTTTCATTGCCGGTCTGATGATCTCGGAGGTGGAGTACGCCGACCAAACCCTGGACTATGTAGAGCCTTTGCGAGATGTGTTTGCTGCTCTCTTTTTTGCGGCCATCGGCATGCTCATCGATCCCAGCTTTATCCTCGGCCATCTGTTGCTGATCCTGGGGCTGGTGGGTCTGGTGATGGTGGGCAAGTTTTGCATCGTGGCTCCCTTGGCGCGGCTGTTTGGTTACACTCTGCCGGCAGCGGTGGTGGTGGGGCTGGGCCTATCGCAAATCGGCGAATTCTCCTTTGTGCTGGCCAGCGAGGGGCAGGCTTTGGGATTGGTGTCGCGGCAGATCTATTTGTTGATTGTCAGCACCACAGCCGTTACCCTTCTGCTCACTCCCTTTCTGCTGAGGGGCGCTCCTCGACTGTTTTCCGGGCTACACGGGATCCCCTTCTTGGCCCGCTGGTTGGAATCGGGCGAGCGGCCTCGTGCTCTGGCCCCCGATGCTCCTCAACAGGGGCACGTGGTGGTGTGCGGTTATGGGCAGGTGGGGCAAGACATTGTGCGCATTCTCGAAGCCCGTCGTCACCCCCTCTTGGTCATTGATCAATCAGAACGGGTGATCCAACACCTGCGTTCCCGTGGGGTCCCTTACCTCTACGGAAATGCGGCCAGCCCGTTGGTGCTGGAGAAAGCTTGCCTGCCCCAGGCCCGCGCTCTGGTCATTGCCCTGCCGGATCGCATGAGCATCCGCCTCTGCCTGAAACGAGCTCTGGAGTTGGCGCCGCAATTGGATGTGGTGGTGCGAGCTACCGACAAGGAAGACATCGAACAGCTCTATCAGTTGGGGGCCAGAGAAGTCGTCCACCCCGAATTCGAGGCCAGCCTGGGGCTGTGCAGCCATGTGTTGCTGGAGTTGGGAGAACCCCCAGACATCATTCAGCAGGAGATCCTGGCCATTCGCAGCAGCCACTACCGCGATCTGCGCCCTCTCCACCCCAGTTGTCTGATCCCCGCGCCTGTCAGTTGGCTGACACCGCCGGCCCCACCTCCCTCTCCCCCCCTCCCCGCCAATGCCAACGGCAGCCACGACAGCCACCCACCTGAGTCTGTGCTGGCCTGGTGGGAACGCTGGCAGCGGCCTGTTCAACCCGAATGGGCAGGGATCCCTGGCTCTGCCGAGTAGAGATTTGCACCTCAATCTTCGTAGTATCCTGCAAACTGGAGGTGTGGCCACTGCAAGTTGCAAGCCTCGGGACAGTTCCCCCGCTGCCTTTGCGGATGGAGACGCTGGGAGGTTTTCCAGAGGCAACGGAAAGGGTCCCCGGCGTTGCTCGGCACCTTGGGGGAGGGGTGCCCCATCTGTTTCTGGCCTAGGTTGCCATGCCGACCGTTAACTATCTGCGCATCAGCTTGATCGATCGCTGCAATTTCCGCTGCCAGTACTGCATGCCTGACGAGGCGGAGTTGACGTGGCTGCAAGCCCCAGAGCGTTTAACGGATGAGGAAATCCTCACGTTGGTTCGAGAGGTGTTTTTGCCGTTGGGGATCGATTGCTTTCGCCTCACCGGCGGCGAACCCCTGCTCAGGCCGGGGCTGGAGCACCTCATCCGGGCTCTATGCAGCCTGCCTGGGGTGAGAGATGTGGCCCTTACCACCAACGGCTTCAACCTCAGCCAAAAAGCTCAACTCCTCTATGAAGCGGGGTTGCGCCGCATCAACATCAGCTTTGATTCCCTCAACCCCGAGACCTTTCGACTGATCACGGGGCGGGATCGCTGGCGGCAGGTCTGGGCCGGGATCCAAGTTGCCCACCAAGTGGGGTTTGATCCCCTCAAGTTGAATGTGGTGGTGATCCCTGGGCTCAACGAATCGGAAGTGGAAGATCTGGCTGCCCTTACTCTGGAGCGACAATGGCATGTGCGCTTCATCGAGTTTATGCCCATTGGCAATGCCGCCCTCTTTCAACAGGCCGGCTGGGTGGAGTCTGAGGTGCTGCGACAGCGAATTCGCGCTCGCTTTGGCCTGGAACCTGGGTTTGTGGCCGGCAATGGGCCGGCGGATGTGTTTCGAATCCCGGGGGCAAAAGGCACCTTGGGCTTTATCAGCCAGATGTCGGAGTGCTTTTGTAATCGATGCAACCGCATGCGGCTATCCAGCGACGGTTGGCTGCGCCCTTGCCTGCTCAACGAATCCGGCCAAATCAACCTGCGGGATCCGCTGCGAGCTGGGATCCCTGCCGAAAGGCTAAGACAGCAGGTGCGAGAACTGCTGGACATCAAGCCGGACATCAACTTCAAAGGACGGGACACCGGCAGCCAGGGATCCTACCGGCGCACCATGTCTCAGATTGGCGGCTAGCGGGGATAAGGGATCCGCAAAAGCTGGTTGACCGGTGGGTGGGCCACCTGCAACTGTTTCCCATCCGGCCACTGGATCTGGATTTCCTTGACCCCTGTTTCGGATCCCAGGCCAAAGTGGGCCACCGGCTCCATCTGACAGAGGTAGCCGCTGCCGGCGTCGATGGCCTGGATCTGGGTACGGGTGGAGGTGAGCAGCCTTACCAACGCGCCGCGGGCCGGGGCTCCCTGGCGGGTGAGGGGCAGAACCCTCAGCCAGTTGTTGGCATTGGCCTGAGGGCGATAGAAGCTGAGAGGCTGGGCGCCAGACTCCCCATGGGCAATCAACAATTCCAGACGACCGTCCCCATCCACATCGGCCACTGCTGCTCCTGTCCCCAATCCCTGCGGCTCGGCAGCATCTCCAATGTCGATGGCTTGCCAACGGCCTGAGCGCCATGCAAACAGACGGTTGGGCTCGCCGATGTTGTTGAAAAACAGCTCTGGGTAGCCGTCGTTGTCGAAGTCGGCAGCGATGACTGTGCGAATGCGGGAGGGCCTAGCCAACTCCGGGGGGGCTACATCCTTAAAAAAACCGTCGGGGGTCTGGATCCAGAGGCGATGGGGGCCTTCCCAGTTGCCATAGAGCAAATCCAGCCGTCCATCCCCATCCAGATCCACCGCTGCCACGCCGCGCCCATGCTCGTCGGGATCTGCTAGGCCCACCTCAGCGGCAATCTCTTCAAAGGTGCCATCTCCCCGGTTGCGAAACAGAAAGTTAGGTCCCTGCTCATTGACGGCAAAAATGTCCATCCGCTGCGAGACCAAGGGCACGGCCACCAACCCCCGCCCGCCCGTCACCCGATTCAATCCCGCTTCCGGCGCTACATCGGCGATCATCTGGTTGGAGGCCAGCTCATACAGGCGCATGGGGCCGCCGTAGTTGGCCACGAAAAATCCATAGCGCCCCTGGCCGAGACGATCCACACAGGCTACAGAGCGACCTGCGGTCAAGTTGAGGGCATCTTGGTTTTGCGGCAGGGAGAACAGATCCACCCAGGCGGATCCCTGCCAGTCGAACAGGCGATCCCCAAAGCGCTTGCGCCCCCCGAAGGTATCGGTATTCAAAACGTAGAGTTCCTCTTGCCCGTCCCCGTCAAAGTCGGCAGCAGCCACCCCAATTGCCATGCGCCCTGCATCGGCCAGGGTGTCGTCTGCTTGATCCACCAGGGCTTGCCCATCCCACTTCAAGACTCGATTCGAGCCGCGGAACCCGCACACAAACAGCTCAAAGGCCCCATCCCGATCCAAATCGCAAGCGGCAACCCCGTAGAAAAGGGCAGGTGGGTTAAAGCGGATCTGCGAGCTGCAATCTTGGAACATGGGGATCCCATCGGAGAACAATAGGAACTGGTGGAGCTTCCAGCTCTGATGGTATGCTGGATCTTCGCTGGAACTTCCCCTTCAACCATGCCACGCATCAAATCTGCCATCAAGCGCGTTCAGATCGCAGAGCGTAATCGGCTGCGCAATAAAGCCACCAAAGCCATGGTGCGCGCTCTGATGAAGAAAGTGATCTCCCTCTCAACTGCCTATGCCGCCAACCCACAGCAAGAAACTCTGCAGGAAATCCAGGCGGCGATGAGTGCTGCTTTCAGCCGCATTGATAAAGCTGCCAAAACCGGCGTCCTGCACAAAAACACAGCCGCTCGTCGTAAGGCTCGGCTGGCCCGGATTGTGAAGCTATCTGTGGCTTCCTCGGAAAAATCCCAGGCTGAGGCTTTGGGTGGGCGTGATTGACTTCTCCTGCTGCTTCGGAAGTGGTGCTTGTGCGGGATTTCAGCCGCACGCAAACGAGATTTTGCCTCGGTGCCGGCAGGGATCCCAAGTGGCAGCCAAAACCTAATCTTGAGTATCCAACCTGCGCACCAACCAGCGCCGCAGCGGATGCCACACCGGCAAGGATAGGATCCAGCGGGATTGCTGCTCCAGCATGAGACGCTCCACCGGATACAGGCCGAACAGCTCATAGCGGCTTTGGGCAATCAGGATCCCCATCGTGAAGCTGACACAGAGCAACAACCCCAAAGTCGGCCATCCTGGGCGGTGAAACAAGGCATATCGCAGGCCCGTCCAAGTAAAGTAATCCCACAGGCGGGCTATATCCGCTCGCAAAGCCCAGAGACTGGGGATCCCGACCACCAGCCACAACAGGCCCAGAAAGATGAAGCTACCGCCGTGGTAGAGGCGCAACAGGCGCTTGGCTGCCGGAGACAGGGATTGAGTGCCGGAAGAAGCTTTCTTTCGCCCAACTGAGCCAGGATCAGGGAGCAATGGCATGGGGATCCCGATGTTCAACACCTCAAAACCCATTTTGGCCGGGTCTGCGCCGGGAAAGCTCGGTCACATGGGATCCCGACCCGGCTCCCTAAGTCAAACCGCGCAATTTGCCCAAGCAACAATGCAGAACTCAAGGTCAGAGGCAGGTTGGTCGGGGTCAGAGAATGGGAACTGGGTCGGGGATATAATGGCTCTGCACCCTTTTCTTCGGCCTTGCTAGCTCAAAGGATAGAGCACCGACCTTCTAAGTCGATGGTTGCAGGTTCGAGTCCTGCGCAAGGCGCTGGCCTTGCCCTCTAAGCCTTGCTTGGGGTTTCCGACAAGCTGCCCTGATGGGGGCACCACATCTGAACCATCACCTGCCGAGAGTGGCTTTCTACCCGCAGGGATCCCTGCAACAGCTCCACTGCCTTTTGAACCAGCGATAGACCCAAGCCCGTTCCCCCGGCGTTGCGGCAATCCAACTGGGGGAGGCGATAGAACTTTTCAAAAAGGCGGGGCAACGCTTCTGCAGGAATTTCCACCCCTGTATTGCGCACCGTGATCAGCCAGCCGGGACGGCCATTGGAGTTAGCCTGGCTCACACTCAAATAGATGCTTTCCCCAGTGGGGGTGTACTTACACGCATTGTTTAAAAGCTCGCTGACCACCCGCGACAAGAGGCTCTCATCCGTGCAGAGGGGCCAAAGGTCGGGATCCCATTCCACCTGGAACTGTTGGCCTTGCTGCGCAGCCCGCAGCCGGAAGGGCTCGCAAAGATTGGGGATCCACTCCTGGGGAGATAAACAGGTAAGTCTGAGGACTTTGTTTCCGGATTCGAGGGCTTGCAATTCCAACAGGTCGTTGATTAACTCCAGCTCGCGGTTGGTCTCCATCTCCAAAATTTGAAAGTAGCGCCTTTCCCGCTCAGTTAGGTTGGCTTTAGATAGAAACCCAATAGCCAGCTTCATGTTGGTGAGAGGTGTGCGCATTTCGTGGGAGACCATGTGCAGAAACTCATCTTTGAGTTGGTTGAGCTCCTGCAACTGTTGCACCTGACGCTGGATCGTTTGATAAAGACGTGCTTGGCGAATGGCGATGGCACATTGGCCGGCTACCCGTTGGATAAGCCGTTGTTCCCGCTCGGTAAATATCTGCCCCGGTGGACGGGATCCACAAATATTCCCCAAAACAAGCAGTTCCTCGTCTTGCCCTGCCAGATCCCTTTTTTCACAGATGGGGGCGACGATCAGGGTACAGCGGTCATGGTTAGGCCAGCAGGGGTGATGGAGATTGCTGAAGTGGCAAAGCTGTCCGCGCTGGAGCTGACGAAGCACATCGGCAAAATCTGCAAACGGGATCTCCAGGGGAAAGCGCCGGATCCCTTCTCCGGCCAAATAGTCCACCGCCAAAACGCTGACCTGCCGCTCTGGGCCATGGAGGGCAATGGTGCAATTGGATAGGTTCAAGCTGAGGGCCAATTCTCGGGCCACCGTTTCCAAGATTTTTTGTTCGTCCAAGGTGGAGCGAATTTCTTCGGTGATGAGCTGGAGTAGCGCTTCGTCGTTGTAAGCTTGTTCGAGCTCTGCATTGCGCACCCGCACTTGGTAATCCAATTCGGCATTGGTCTGTTGCAGCTTTTGATAAAGCTCTGCCTGCTGAATGGCCACCGCCAGGTGATCCCCAATGGCCTTGGCCAACTCGATCTCATCGGTTTGCCAATCCGGATCTGAAGTCAGGCGCCGCAGCGATAGCCCGCCCCACATTTGTTCCTGACAAGCCACCGGGATCACCAGCCAAGGGCCCAGTTGGTATTCTCGCTTCTCATAAATGGCAAAGGGATCGGCAATCTGCTCCGGATCCTGGACATGAAAAATTTGCAGCCGTTTCAAATGATCGAAAACCATAAAATCCCTGCTATCCGGCAGTCGCAGGTTCAGATTGTTGGGCAAATTAGGAAATCGGCTATGGCTGGCAATGCCCAACCACACGGCCTCAGCGGGCAGGTACTGATAAAGGGTAACTCGTGCTGCCTGCAACACTGCCCCCACTTCCCGCACCGCCACATCAAATAGGGTGGGTAAGTCCAGAGAGGTGTTGATGGCCTGAATGAGCTGATTAAACAGTCTTTCTCGCTGCAATTGCCGCTGCAGCTTCAGCTCGGCTTGCTTACGAGGGGTGATGTTTCTAATGATCATCAGGACTTGATCTTCCCCATAGGGGACGATGCGAGCCTGGCGATATTGGGGCTGAGGGGATCCCTCTGGGCAGGGGTACTCGATCTCTTGAGCTTGCCGGGTTGCTAGGGCCAGCTCCAGATGCTCGCGAATGGCTTGGGCTATGGGTTCCGCCCCACCGGTGCAACCGGTATCAGGAAACAGCTCTTCAGGAGTTTTGCCCAAATAGTAGGCAGGGGGATGGGGGACAGAAAAATGGCTGGGCGGCTTGAACTCCAGACAGCGGCCCTGGCGATCCAGACAAAGCAGCATGTCGGGCAGAGCTTCCAGGAGCTGGCGATAGTGGCGCTCTCGCTCGGCCAAGGTGGCCTCTAGTTGCTTGCGCTCGCTGATATCCAGGGTCACCCCGACAACCTGGCCGGGATCCCCTTTCGGCCCCAAGAGCACAATCCCCTGGGAAAGCTGCCAGCGCATCTGGCCGTCGGCCTGGTAAACCCGATATTCCACCGAAAAGTTGGGATCCCCCTCTACTGCCTTGGGCCCAAGCGTCTGAAAAGCTTCTCTCACCCTTTGGCGATCTTCCGGGTGAACGTGCTGCAAAAACACTTCCAGGGTGAAATCTTGGCCGGGATCCAGCCCGTATTTGGCCTTGCATTGGGGAGAGGCAATCAACTCCCAGGTGCGCAAATCCAGTTGCCAATAGCCCAGTTGGGTGGCTTCTAAGGCCAAATAGAGATGCTCTGGATAAAAGCTGCCGTCTCCTGGCCGCACCGGCACCAGGCGGTATCGAGTTGAAGCCATCTCCCTCACCAGATTCTATGAGCCCTGCCTCATTGTGGACAATTTTCAGAGAACCTGGGAGATCCTATCTATTCGAACTGTTAGCTTATGGGGGTGTGGGGGTAGCTAAGCCCCGCACTATACCCGTAGGGTCAGTGCCGGGATACAGATACCCCCACATGGTGTATGATAGGAGTAGTTGCACAAAACGGCTTTTGCCGGAATCTGGTGCAACTACGCGGTAGGACATTCCGTGTCTGCTCGTGGAGGGTTCTTGCGTAGGCTCCCCGATGAAGCGAGAAGCCCGCTCCGTACTGCCAGCAGTCGGGGTCGGGAGTATGTCACAAATTCCTAACCTTAAGCATGGCTTCAGGGTAACTCTTAGATATTTAGATATGTGTTCTCCGACACCAAACCTTCAACTTGAGCTGGACTTCAACTTCACGGGTAGAAGGCCTAGGGTCACACCCTGCTGATGCGACCGGGAGGCTTTGGGCCGGGCTTGTGGGAAAGGGGGGTGCCTCTGCTATAGTACCGTCAGTTGCATTTCGGATCCCAAGTGGTGGGATCCCCCTGGCAGGTAGGGTCAGGGCAGGCCTCGAGATGTCTTTGCGCTCTTGCGAGAGTTGACGTTGCGTTGAGCTTTCTCGGTGTGATCCTGCCCTTAGCCTGCGTGAAGCGTTTTCTCTTTTTTATGCTTTCCTGTGCAACGTTAAGCCTGACGTTTAATCACAGAAAACTTCTCCTGCTCTCGAGTTTGGGTTTATCTGTAGTAAGACCTGTATTCAGATTTTCCCGATGGGTTGACGGTTTCCTGTTCGCCCTGGCGCGGCTTCTCAAGGTGCCGTTGCCCTCTTCATTTGGTTAGCGGACGGGGAAACAGAAGATTGCTAGATCTGGACAATTAGCAGGGCCGAGGTTGTCTTCACTTCCTTGGGCTTTGGCTTAAGTTTTCCTTTCCCCGGGTATCTCATGCAAAGTTGCCCGATGTTGGCGATGGCAACAGGATAGTCTGTTTAGCCTGCTGTTAGGTTTTCTGGATTCTCTGAGTTGGGTTGATGGGCTGGCCTGCAGCATGGCGAGCGAAGGGATCCCTTTGACCTTTCTCAGCAGACTTCTCCCTATTTTTTCCTAGCTCAGCTCAATCATTTTCCAACTGAAGAATTCAAGGTTATTGCTGTGGTTTGTAAAGTTTCTCCCAGTTTGGATCGACATAGCCAGTCGAGTGAATCTGCTTTGCTTGGCCAGGCTTCATTGTCCCAAGGCCACCCCTTGGATCCCCTCAGTGCTGAGGAGATGCGGCAAGTGGTGCAGATCCTGCGCCGGCAACGGCCCCTCAGTTCTCAGGGGCGCTTTGTAACCATCCAGCTACAAGAGCCGGAGCGGCCTTGGATGGAAGCGTGGCAGCCGGGGCAGCCGTGGGATCGGCAGGCTTTCGTGGTGCTGTTGGATCCGGCCAGTGGCAACACCTACGAAGCCGTGGTCTCTCTGTCAACACAGCAGGTGCGCTCTTGGCAGCTCGTTCCGGGCGTGCAGCCCCCTCTGCTCGACGATGAGGTGTACGCCTGCGACCGCCTGCTCAAGGAGGATCCCCAATTTTTGGCGGCTCTGCAGCGGCGGGGGATTGCCGATGTGGATTTGGTGATGGTGGACTACTGGACGGTGGGCTACTTCGGGATCCCGGAAGAAGAAGGGCGGCGGCTGGTGCGAGGCTTTTGTTTCCTACGTACTTCCCCTTGCGACAACGGCTATGCCCGCCCCATCGAGGGGCTCTACCCCTGGATTGACCTCAACCGCATGCAAGTTGTCAAGGTGGAGGATCGGGGTCTGTGGCCCTTGCCGCCGGAGTCCGGTAACTTCGACGAGCTGTTTTTCAAAGATTTTCGCCAAGACTTGAAGCCGCTAGAAATCACTCAGCCCCAAGGGGTGAGCTTCCAGGTGGACGGCCACCACATCCGCTGGCAGAAGTGGGATCTGCGCATCAGCTTTAACCCGCGAGAGGGGCTCGTCCTCCACCAGGTGAGCTACGAGGATCAAGGCCGCCTTCGCCCCATTCTCTACCGCGCCTCGGTAGCCGAGATGGTGGTGCCCTACGGGGATCCGCGGGATCCCCACTGTCGCAAAAATGCCTTTGATGTGGGGGAATACGGCATTGGCATGCAGGCCAATTCCCTGCAGCTGGGCTGCGACTGCTTGGGAGAGATCTACTACTTCGATGCCTGGTTGCCCACCAACAGCGGTGAGCCCATGCTTTTGAAAAATGCCGTCTGTATGCACGAGGAGGACTTTGGGGTGCTCTGGAAGCACACCGACTGGCGCACGGAACGGGCGCAGGTGCGGCGCTCGCGGCGGTTGGTGCTTTCCTTTTTCACCACCATTGGCAACTACGACTACGGCTTTTTCTGGTACTTCTACCAGGATGGCACGCTGGAGTTTGAAGCCAAGCTCACCGGCATCATCAACACTTGCGCCACGTTGCCGGGGGAAGAGCCGGAGTTTGGCGTCTTGGTGGCACCCCAATTGTCTGGCCTCAACCACCAGCACTTTTTCACTGTCCGCCTCGATATGGCGGTGGATGGGCCGTGCAACTCCCTCTATGAAGTGCATGCAGAACCTCTGCCTCTGGGGCCGGATAACCCTCACGGCAACGCCTTTCGCGCCCGCTCCACCCTGCTCAAAACCGAGCAGGAGGCCAAGCAAACGGTGGATCCCTTGCGAGGTCGCTACTGGAAGATTGTCAACCCCAATCGCCACAACCGCCTGGGACAGCCGGTGGCCTACAAACTGATGCCGGGGGAAAACGTCCAGCTTTTGGCCCACCCCGACTCTTGGCTGTACCGACGGGCAGGATACCTGGCCCACCACCTCTGGGCCACGCCCTACCATCCCGGCGAGAAGTTCCCAGCAGGGAACTACCCCAACCAACATCCCGGTGGCGAAGGGCTGGTGCAATGGACGCAAGCGAACCGCTCCCTGGAAAACACCCGCCTGGTGCTCTGGTATAGCTTTGGCTGCAATCACTTCCCCCGCACCGAGGACTGGCCAGTGATGCCGGCTAGCTACATCGGCTTTATGCTCAAGCCCCTGGGCTTCTTTGAGTGCAACCCAGCTCTGGATGTGCCTCCTCCCCCGCCGAAGACCAAAGGCTGCTGCAGCTTTATTGACTACCCCCCTGCCTAGAGGGCGAGGATTCTTTCAAGTGCGAACAGCTTGGGCGCGACAGGAGTGAGAGGGGAGGCACTCTTCGCTCACGGGGCTTGAGACCTGGTTTCTGGGTCACCGTAGCAGGTGCCTTCCATTGCTCAGCCCCGGTCTTTGGTGCTGGGCAAAAGCTCTGCTCAGATCTGCTCAGATTGAGAGTTCACAAGCTGCTGCGAATCACAAACGAGTAGTTGCTGCCCGGTTCCAGCAGATAGTCGGATTTTTCCAGAAAACGGCTCAAGGGCTCGCAAATCAAAGCCCGCCCCACAGAAGGCTCCACTCTGAGTTCCCCGGCCCGAAAGCGCCAGCAAAAGCGCCAAACCCAACCATTGGCATTGACTTCCCCCTCAATGGCACCCTCTTGCCAAGAGCGGCGGGTAATTTGGATGTGGGCAGTGGTCTGAGGCAGTCGGCTCATCCGGCATCTCCCGACGGGATCCCTTGTAGGGTAGCGCGTGGCTCCCTCGCTGCCGCCAGCAGGTCGAGTATGGCGAGTGAGGCAGCAGGAGCTCAACCCGTGGGGAGGGATCCCGTACACAGGGTCAGTTCTTTCGATCTTCTGAGAGCGGCTGCAACAAACCCCCCAGGGTAGGGGGGCTGTTTCCTGAGCTCCTGCTAATAGGAAAAGCTGGTCAGAGGCTAGCGAGCGGCAGTTGCAAGGGTCTTCGAGGATTTTTTCTCTGGCTTTTCAGCCGCAACCTCTGCTAACAAAGCTCGCAGGCTGGGAAAAAGGAAGTGGTTCTCCTCGACATATTGCGCGCCGAACAACCCCTTCTCCGCCCAGAAAAACCGATCAACTGTATGTTCATTTCGTCGCACCAAAATAAGTGCGGGGGGCTGAATAGACTTCTCCTGAATATATTTTCGAGCAGCGGTTACAGACTTCTCCTCACCACTGTCCAAATTAAATTGAGGAATGTGATCTAAAATCTTGCGCCCTTCCAGACGACGGCGGCTCTTACGCTTTCTTCTCCTAACCAATGTAAGCCTCCTGTAGAAGGATGACCGAACAACCGCAACCGCAAAGAATATATCAGCGCTGCTTAAGAAAAGCAATAACTTTTACCCATTTTTGTTATCATCTTTTACAAAGGCAATAAAGACAGCAGTCGCCCTCAAAGCCCTTGAAGGGTTACTTATGGACGCGCCCAAAAAAATCTAATCGGGAATCTTTCTCCGAACAAAAAATCCTCCAACAATCGCCTGCAAAGAGAGCTGGCGATTGGGCGTTTGCTAGGTTGACTGCTGATATTGATAGGGGATCCACGGGCTCTGACACCTGCGAAGAAAGTCAGATGCCGATGTGGGAGATCCGCATCAAATCTGGCCCCTAGCCTAACATTAACAAAAACGATACTCAACAGAACATATACCTAAGCTCAGCTTCAAGACAACCCCCTTTGGGCTGAAGTGCTAAGTCAATTGCCAATGCTGCAAGTCTGGAGCTGCTCAACCGAGGAGAGAAAGGGGCACTCCGGTGCCGGGCTACCGTTGAACAGCGCATGTAAGACTGTACAACCAACTTCTTGTTTCTACAAGAGATCCACTGCAGATCCCCAGCATGTCCACACAGCCCTTGCGCGAGTCTATCCTGGGGTCCCTGGAGTGAGGAGTTCTGGTACCGTAGGGATTGGATGGATCCCGCGCCAGGTGGCCGGCAAGCTGGAATGGGCTTGATGGGCTGCCAGGACTGCGTTGAACCGATTAGACGGAATTCAGGCATCTTGCTAGTCTGGCTTCAGGTTTGGCTGCACCTCAAGGGCTTAGGTCTATCTTGTCTGGGTTTGGGGAGTTTTGGGCATGATGAAATTCGCGTTGCTGATGGGTCTGGGACTCAGCTTGGGATCCCTGCCGGCTTGGGCACAGGGAGCAACCCCGTCGCCTGGCCCTGCTGCAACTGCTTCTCCGACTTCGGGGGGGGCTCCGGCCACAGCAACTCCCAGCCCTGTGGCATCTCCAGCCCTGACCCCAGAGCAAGTCACCGATGCCCAGGTGGAACAGTTGGTGCGGATTCTGTTGGAGTTGGATCCCCTGATTCGGGAAGCCAGCGCCCAACTGCGGGAAACCCAGAACGAGGAGGAGTACGAGCAAATTATGCGGCGCACAGAAACCCAAGCCAGCCGCATTGTTGAAGAGCAAGGGCTGACGGTGCTTCAATACCGCGAATTGATGACCTTGGCGAACGAAAATCCTGTTCTCAACCAGCGGGTTCGGGCCCGCTTGCAAGAAGTTTTGCAGGAAGGGGAAGCTTCCAACTCTCCAAAGCCGGCCACCCCGACGCCTACACCCTAGGCTGAGCTGGCTTGCCTTGGCCAAAGGCAGGGAGAACCCGAGGCAGCCGCAAGGTAAAGCAGGTGTGGCTGGCCTCGCTGTTGAGGTGAATGCTTCCTTGCAACAGGCTTACCCGCTGCTGCACAAGGGCCAACCCCAACCCTGTCCCCCCTTGCCGCCAGGGATCCACGCTGGGCACCCGATAGAACTTCTCGAATACCCGCTTTTGTTCTTCTGGAGGAATGGTTACGCCGGTGTTGAGGACTTGGATTTCCAGGTGGTCGGGATGGTACATGGCCTGAAGGCTGATCAGGTGCTCAGCAGGGGTGAATTTACATGCATTTTTCAGCAATTCCGCCAGCACCGACTTTAGCACTCCCGGCAGGGTAAAAATGGCAGGCAGTCCTGGAGGGATCCCAAGGCTGAAGCGCTGATGGCGGCTATGGGCCTCCTGAGCAAAGGGCTCTGCGATCTGGGGCAACCACTCTTGCAGCTCCAACCAGCAGGGCCGCTGTGAACCGTTCGCGTTAGCGGGACGGAGTCCCTTGAGCATCTCCAACTGCTGCAGTTCCAGATGCTGAGTATCTGGAAGAGGCGGATTCAACAGCAGCCTTGGCGGGAGGACGGGCGGTGCCCCGGGCCCTGGGTCACCGGAGCTAGCGGCGGAAGGGATCCTGCTTCGATCCAGCTTCGCCATCCAACACCTCTAGGATGGCCTTGGCAGCGCGAGCCAGAACGCCGGGTTCTCCCAGGGCTGCCCGCATCGCGGCGTAGTCGGCTTGCAGTTGGGCTTTGCGTTCCGGCCGAGTTAGCAACTCCAGCGCCAGTTGGGCAATCTTCTCTGGCTGGGCCTGCTCCTGCAGCAACTCCGGGACAATGGGGCGCATCTGCACCAGGTTGGGCGGAGACATGAAGGGCACCGACACCCTCAGCCAATGGCGGGCGATCCAGAAGGTGAGGGGGTTGAGGCGATAGATCACCACCTGGGGGATCCCTAAGATGGCCGTTTCCAAGTTCACCGTGCCCGACTTGGCCAACACCAAATCAGCCGCTGCCAAGGCGAGGTGATGAGCTTTGTGGGGGGAGAAGAAGGGCAGAGCTTGGGGATCCAAAAGGGTGAGGTTGAGCCCAAGGCGGCGGGCAGCCCGCGCAATCGGGGCAGCAAAACGGGGCGAGGCCAGGGGCACCCAAAACTGTGCCTGAGGCAGGTGAGCTTGCAACAACTGAGCCGCCTTGAGCAAGACAGGCAGAACCGAGCGCAGCTCTTGCCGACGCGAAGCCGGCACCACCACCACCACCGTGGCTTCGGCAGGGATCCCCAACTGGGATCTGGCGGCAGCACGGCTGGGCACAGCGGCCAAAATATCCAACAGGGGATGGCCCACATACTGGACATGGGCTCCTGCCGCCGCGTAGTAGCGGGCTTCCTCAGGGAAAATCGCCAACATCAGCCGCATCTGCTGGGCCAGTTGGTAGGTGAGGCGGGCATCCTGCGACCACACCCACTCTTGGGGAGCAATGTAATAGACGGCAGGGATCTGCCGCCGTTGCAGCAGACGGGCAATGCGGCTGTTGACGCCGATGTAGTCCACCAGCACGGCCACATCTGGCGGGTCTTGGGCTAAAAAGCGGCGAATCTTCCACTCCGTCCAGAGGGCGGGGCCGACAAAGGGAAGAGCCTCTAAAATGCCAACAGAGCTGATCTCGGTGGTGCAGTGCAACAGACGGGCCCCCGCAGCAGCCATGCGCTCCCCTCCCACGGCGGTGATGCGCAGCTGAGGGCGTTGGCGCAGCAATTCTTCGATCAGATGGCCGGCCTGCAGATCCCCTGAGACCTCGCCCGTGCAGATGAACAGGTGGCTCACTAGAGCTACGCTCCCGACCCCAATCTTTAGTCATCCAGCTCTGAAGTGCTCTGCACCGGCGGATCTTCCCCCCTCCCGCGCAGGGCCGGCAGAGGGCCACGTCGTTGGGGCTGGGAGAGGGAGTCTTCCAAAAATTGCAGCAGATGTTGCAGGGATCCCGTCTCGTCCACCCACTCTTTCCCCTGTAGGGAAAGGACATGGCGCTCTCCCTCCGCACCGCTGTTACAAACGACACACAGGCTGCTGCGCAGTGTTTGCAGCGCTTTTTCCAAAGGCAACCCTGAGCGGTACAAAAATCGGTAGACCTGCCGCAGCAAGGGCAGGGATCCCTCCATCCCTTGGGCTCGCCGCAGCCCCACCAAGTTCAGACCGCGGATGCGAGCCGGATGTCCTTCCACCAACATGTAGGGGGGAACGTCGCGGTCAACCCGGCTCATTGCCCCCACCATGGCCAAGCGCCCGATGCGGGTGAACTGGTGGATCCCGACCATGCCGCCAATGCGGGCTTGAGACTCGATGTGGATATGGCCGGCCAAGGAAACGGCATTGGTAATCACCACCTGATTTTCGATGACGCAGTTGTGGGCGACATGGGTGTAGGCCATCAGCAGGTTGTAATCTCCAATCAGGGTGGCTTCCCCTTCATTGGTAGCCCGGTTGATGGTGACGAACTCGCGGATGCGATTGCCTCTGCCGATTACCACTTGAGAGGGGGCGCCGCTGTACTTCAGATCCTGAGGCTCGGTGCCCACAACTGCTCCCGGAAAAATGTGGTTGCCCTCGCCGATTTCCGTCCAGCCATCGATCACCACATGGGCCCCCACCACCGTATGGGCAGCAATGCGAACATGCTCGCCGATCACCGCATAGGGGCCAACCTGCACCGTTTCGTGCAGCTCAGCTTTCGGATGGATCACCGCAGTGGGATGAATCCGCTCCCGTGAGCGGTGCGGCGCACTTGCAGAGATGTTGGGAGTGGATCCCGCTGAAGCGAACGAACTCATTTCCGACCTAGCCAGCAACTGTGGTTACGCTCCCAACCCTGCGAAGGATCACCAAGACTTGACTCCAGGGGAGATGAGCCTTAGAGCTACGCCCCACTGTCGCGACAACATGTTTACCGTATCCCGACAGAAAGGCGCAAGCAGCCCCTGAGCCATCTTTCTATCCCAACACTTTATCTCAATTGCGAGAAACCCACACCGGAGCGCCTCTCGGATGGCCGCTGTTGGCCCATCAATCCACCAAGGAGAACATCAGCTCCCCCTCGGTTACCAGTTGCCCTCCCACCTGAGCGCGGCAGAACATCTTGCCAATGCGCCTCTGGCGAATGGTGAGCAAATCGGCGGAGAGCAGCAGCTGATCCCCCGGCAGTACCGGGCGGCGAAAGCGAACGCCATCGATCCCGGCAAACAGGGCCAAACGCCCGGCCACGTCCGGCAACTTGGTCAACACGATCCCCCCTATCTGGGCCATGGCCTCGACGATTAGGACGCCGGGCATGATGGGTCGGTTGGGGAAATGCCCTTGAAAAAAAGGCTCGTTGAAGGTGACGTTTTTCAGGCCCACCGCCCGTTGCCCCGGTTGATACTCCACAACCCGATCCACCAGCAAGAAAGGATAGCGATGGGGCAAGATCTCCAAAATCTGCTCCGTTGTGAAGACGGGGGGAGCGGTTGCCAATTGAGCGGCTGCTTCAGCCGAGAGAAGAGGAGGAGGAGAGACATCAGAGGACATGGTGAACCCACAGAGGCAGAGGACAAAACCAAATCCCGGACGGGGAGGACGGCAGGCCAGAACTCAGCCAAAAGAGCACCCAGGGAGCTGCGGAAAGGAGGGGAATGAAGCGGATCCCACCCTGGGGATCCCCTTGAAGACAAGTGCTCCGCACCGCTCTCGCACCTGAGGATGGCAGGGTTGTTGCTGCGCAACCGGATCCCTTGCTCCCCCTCACTCTTCATGGATCAGCAGGGATCCACTCTTGAGCAACTGCTCGGCCAAACGGTGGTGCAGGGCATGGCCCGCCTTGTAGGCCACAATGTGCCCCTGCAGTCGGCAGCCCAGGAGGCTGAGATCTCCTAGTAAATCTATCAGCTTATGGCGCACCGGCTCATCTGGGTAGCGCAATGGCCCCAACCACTCGGTTTGGCTACAGACAATGGCATTTTCCAGGCTGCCCCCCTGGATTAGCCCCCGTTCCCGGGCCAGCTCCACATCCTGCTGGCGGGCGAAGGTGCGGGCCGGCGCAATGGACTGGACAAAATCCGGCCTGTTCTCCCTCCAGCTCAGCCACTGTTCTCCAATCGGGCAATCGGCAAAATCGATGCCATAGGTAAAGCGGGCTGTAGGATGGGGGAGGGCGCTGACAAAGGCTTCCCCCGCCCAGACAGTGACCGGTTCTTGGATCACCCCCAGCAGGGCTGGCTGATCTTGGGCCTGGATCCCGGCCTGGGCAATGGCCTCTACAAAGGGCAGGGCAGAGCCATCCAGAATCGGCAGCTCCGGCCCCTCCACCTCGATGCGGCAGTTGTCAATGCCCAGGATGTAAAGGGCGGCCAGCAGGTGTTCCACCGTCTGCACTTGAACAGAGGGGGATCCCTGCTGCAACAGGGTGCAGAGATGGGCAGGGGCCAGGGATCCCAACCGAGCCGGGATCTCAGGGGATCCCGGTTGATCCACCCGCACAAAAACCCGACCGCTGCCGGCAGGAGCTGGATGCAGACTGCAGCCAATTGGCAGGCCGGTGTGCAGGCCAACGCCTTCTAGGGCAATAGAGCTGGCTAAGGTGTGTTGCCGGCCTCTCATCGTGCTCCGCAGCGCTAGTGCAAACGCTCTTGGCCCTGGTCGAAAACGCGGTAATACAGCTCCCGATAGCCCACGCGCAGGTTGCTGCTGGCATCTGCCAACTTGGCTTTGTGGCTGCGGGTGCCGTAGGCGCTGAACACCTCGTAGGTATCTCCCTCAAAGAAAAAGGAAGAGACATCGGACACCTCTTCGCCCCCCAGCAACTGCCAGCGCCCCTGGCGAAACTGCAGCCGGTAGTGGGCTTTATCCAAGCTGCCGGAAGGACGGTCGATAATGGCGTCGATGCTGCCCTCGTAGAACGGCTCGGCACCACCATTGGGGATGGATATGTCCACAGGCCACACGTCCACAGCGATATCTCGGTAGCGGCAGTTGGGCCGGTTGCACAGGCGAATCGAGCGCATGACCTCGGCAATGGCTTCCAGCCGCTGCCGCGCCTCGGCCAGAGAAAACCGCTCTGAGTCGCTATCGCGAACGAGCTGGGGCGATACCTGAGCCGGCCCTGCCAGCGATGAAGGGGCAGCCAGCGCCGGGGATCCCCAGCAGCATCCCACCAACACCAGACAAATCAAGCTCAGCCAACAACGGTATGCGGATCCCATGGATGCAATCTATGACAAAATCAAGCTCCTCTTCTCTACTCTAGGCACTCTGGGGGATCCCAACCTGATGCCGATATTACCCCACTCTGGCCCTGAACAACTGGCGCAGGTACGGCTTGTGTTGGTGCAGCCGGCTGGGCCGCGCAACCTCGGCGCCATTGCCCGCGTGATGAAAAACATGGGCTTCAGGCAGTGGGTGCTGGTGGATCCCCAATGCGATCCCCTCGATATGGAAGCGATCACCACAGCCGTGCATGGGGCAGACCTGCTCCATCAAGCCCGGAAGGTGCAAACTTTGCCCGAAGCCCTGCAAGGGTGTGTGCAGGTTTTCGGGACAACGGGGCGCAGCCAAACCTACCCACCCGAATGGCAAATTCAGTCCCCCCGCCAAGCCTTTCCCGCTCTGCTGGCCGCCGGCCCTGCCGCCCTCGTGTTTGGCCCCGAAGATCGCGGCTTGAGCAACGAGGAGCTGGCCCTTTGCCATCGCCAGATCCAGATCCCCACCGATGCGACCTATCCCTCTTTAAACTTGGCCCAAGCCGTGGCCATTTGTTGCTATGAGCTGTACACCCTCGTCTGCCAGAGCCCTTCCCCTGCTCCTCCTATGCCCTCGCCTCAAAGGCTTGCCCCCTTCGAGCTGCTGGAGGGATTTTTCGACCACTTAGAAGCGCTGTTGCTGCAAATTGGCTACCTGCACCCCCACACAGCCCGCCGCAAAATGCTCAAGTTTCGCGCCCTGTTCCAGCGAGCCGGCCTGACCGTAGCCGAGGTGGCCTTGTTGCGCGGGATCCTGCGGCAACTGCAATGGAGCCAGGGATGCTCTCGTCAGGAACCTCTGGAAGCAAATGCAGCTCCCGTCCCGCCGACGCAACCAGATTCCAGCAGGACCCCATCTTGACCCCAAGGCTGGGCCTCCAGCCCCGCCCTACCGCTACCGGAAGCAAGCTAGAAGGGCGGCTTCCTGCTTTCAGGCGGCGCGGAGCGCTTGTCAAGAATCTTGAGGCTTTGGCCGTGGGAGAATATCGGAGAATATCAATGCTAGAGCTTAAGGGCGGCGCGGGGATCGTAGGATTGAACCCGCTGCAGCTTTTCGTAAAGTTCTCGCTCTTCTTCGGAGATCTGGGTGGGCAAATGGATCTGCACCACCACGTAAAAATCCCCCCGTTCTCCGTTGCCTTTGGGAAATCCCCTTTCCGCCAGCCGCAACTTTCGCCCCGGCTGCATGCCAGGTGGGATCCGCAGCTTCACCACCCCATCCAAGGTGGGCACCTCCACCTGGGCGCCCAAAACCGCTTCGCTGGGGCTGATGGGCAGATCGCAGTAAACGTCGAATCCCTCTAGGCGATAGAAGGGGTGGTCTTTCAGCTCAATTTTAAGGTACAGATCACCGGCACCGCCGTTGGGGTTGGGGTGGCCTTGGCCGCGCAGGCGAATCCGCTTCCCTGGCGTAATTCCCGGCGGGATGTTTACCTCGAGCACGCGATCCCCGCCCACCCGCAGGCGACGCTTGCCCCCCTCAAAAGCTTCTGGAATGCTGATCTGGATGGTGGCCTCAGCATCGTAACTGGTGTTGCCAGTGGATCCCGAAAATCCGCTGCTGCGGTCTGTGGTTTGGCTGCGCACCCGGCCCAGCAGTTGATCGATGAAGTCTTGAAAATCATCAAATTGGCTGAAATCGACGCCACTCCCCCCAAATCCGCTCCCCCCAAAGTCTTGGCTGAAGGGGCTGCTGCTGTAGGTGTAGGCATCGCGGCTGGAGCGAAACCCGCCCTGCTGATAGTATTGGCCAAATTGGTCGTATTGCCTGCGCTTGCCGGGATCCGAGAGAACTTCGTAGGCTTCGTTAATGTCTTTGAATTTCTCTTCAGCCGCTTTGTCGTTGGGGTTGACATCTGGGTGATACTTGCGGGCTAGGCGCCGATAGGCTTGTTTCACCTCATCGGCAGTGGCCGTTTTGCTGACCCCCAAAATCTTGTAGTAGTCCTTAAAGTTTTGCATGGAGGCGTCCGCAGGCAAATCGCTGAGAGTGGGCAGAAAACCACGAGGCTAGGCGTCCCCGGCAAGGGCTCCTTCCCTCCGACCTACTGAAGAAAATGAGGAGGCGGGCTAGACGCCATCGCCCATCCCGTCCCTCCTCATTATCGGCGCTACAAGTAAGGGCGGGATCCGCCCTGGGCCCGCGGCCCACGGAGGGATCCCTGAGCAGTCACTTGCTCTCGGTGAAGTCGGCATCGATCACATCATCGCTGCCGCCGGAGGTTTTCCCTGAGCCGGGAGTGGGGCCAGAGGAGGCCCCCGGCTGTTGATACAGCTCGCTGCTCATGGCGTAGAGAGCCTCTTGCAGCTCCCGCTCTTTGCTCTGGATGGCGCTGTCGTCCTCCCGCTGGATGGCCTCCCGCAGTTCTCGCACCAGGGTCTCGATTTGGGTGCGTTTGCTGGACGGGATCTTGTCGCCCAACTCCTTCAACTGCCGCTCGGCCTGGTAGGCCAGAGAATCAGCCTTGTTGCGGCGCTCAATTTTCTCCCGGCGGGCCCGGTCTTCGGCAGCGTATTTTTCTGCCTCAGCAATCATGCGCTCCACCTCTTTGCTATCCAAAGTAGAGGCGCCGGTGATAGAGATGCTCTGCTCTTTGCCGCTGCCTTTGTCTTTGGCCGTCACCTTCAGGATGCCATTGGCGTCGATGTCAAAGGTGACCTCGATCTGGGGCACACCGCGGGGGGCCGGCGGGATCCCATCCAGCTTGAAGCGGCCCAGAGATTTGTTGTCGCGGGCCAGCTCTCGTTCCCCTTGCACCACGTGGATTTCCACCGAGGTCTGCCCATCTTCGGCAGTGGAGAAGATCTCCGACTTGCGGGTGGGGATGGTGGTGTTGCGCGGGATCAGCTTGGTGGCCACGCCGCCCAGGGTTTCCACCCCCAAGGACAAGGGGGTGACATCCAGGAGCAGCACGTCTTTGACTTCGCCCGCCAGCACACCCGCTTGGATGGCCGCCCCAACCGCCACCACCTCATCGGGGTTGACACTTTGGTTGGGTTCTTTGCCCAGCAGCTCCCTCACCAGCCGCTGCACCGCCGGAATGCGGGTGGATCCCCCCACCAGCACCACTTCGTTGATGTCGGCTTTGGTGAGCTTGGCATCCCGCAGGGCTTGTTCCACCGGCCCCTTGCAGCGCTCCAGCAGGTCGGCACAGAGGTGTTCAAATTGAGCGCGGGAGAGCTTCAGCTCCAGGTGTTTGGGCCCATCGGCAGTGGCAGTGATGAAGGGCAGGTTGATGGTGGTTTCGGAAACGCTGGACAGCTCGATCTTGGCTTTTTCCGCAGCTTCCGTTAGCCGTTGCAGCGCCTGCCGGTCTTGCCGCAGGTCGATCCCTTCCATTTGCTTAAACTGCTCGGCCATCCAATCGACGATCTTCTTGTCGAAGTCATCGCCGCCCAACTGCGTATCGCCGCTGGTGGATTTCACCTCGAAAACACCATCCCCCACTTCCAGGATGGACACGTCGAAGGTGCCGCCGCCCAGGTCGAAGACGAGGATGGTCTCGTTGTTGCGCTTGTCCAAGCCGTAGGCCAAAGAGGCTGCTGTCGGCTCGTTGATGATGCGCAGCACTTCCAAACCGGCAATGCGGCCCGCATCTTTGGTGGCCTGCCGCTGCGAGTCATTAAAGTAAGCAGGAACCGTGATCACCGCTTGGGTGACCGGTTGGCCCAGGTAGCGGCTGGCATCATCCGCTAGCTTGCGCAGCACCATGGCCGAAATCTCTTCCGGCGCAAATTCCTTGTTCAGGCGGGGGGCGTATAACTTGACATTGCCCCGCTCGTCCCGCCGCACCTGGTAGGAGACCCGCTTGGAATCGGCATTCAGCTCATCGTACTTGCGACCGATGAACCGCTTAACGGAGTAGAACGTGTTTTCGGGGTTGAGCACCGCTTGGCGGCGGGCCATTTGGCCCACCAGGCGCTCTCCATCTTTGGTGAAGGCGACCACCGAGGGTGTGGTGCGAGTACCCTCAGCATTGGCGATGACGGTGGGGACACCCCCCTCCATTACGGCGACAACCGAGTTGGTTGTGCCCAGGTCAATTCCTACAACTTTTCCCATCGGCTCCTTATTCTCCTCTTCTTGAGTACATTGCTTCGGTTACCGCCGCCAGCCTGTGTGAAGTAGCTTGGGCAGCCAATCTGTGAAAATCCGGCAGATGCTTGGTCACTTCCTGGGTCGATCCTAACCAGCTGGTTGGCGAGGCCAGGGCGAGAATGCCGCCCATTTCTCGGGGCTGAAGGGCAGACCGGTTACGGATCTCCGTACCTGCAGCAGCCTTGCTTTCGGTGCCGCTTGGGGTATGGCCTGGGTTGGCAGCTATTGGCAACTCTTGGGGGACTGCTGCCAGGCTAGCTCTGGATAAGCTGCAGCGCCTCCAGGCCGCGGTTCACAACGGTTGCGGCCAGGGGCAGGTAGCCCATCTCCTCGGCCAGGGCTTGTCCTTCGGTAAGGGCCCAGCGGAGCACAGCTTGCAGGGCGGCGGCCATGGCGGGATCCGAGTACCGGCGGTAGGTCAGGATCCAGGTGTAGGTGACGATGGGATACGCTCCAGGGCCAGCGGGATCCGGCACAAAAGCCCGCAGGTTTTCCGGCAGCTCAATTTCGCTCAAGGCCAGGGCCGAGGCTTCCGGGGAGGGGAGAATGAACTCGCCGCGGCGGTTCTCCAGAGCTGCCACCGACAGATCCAGCTCGCGGGCATAGACCGACTCCACGTAGCCGATCACCCCTTCGCTGAGGAGCATTTGGGCGCTCATGCCCTCGTTGCCCTTTACCCCAATGCCCACCGGCCACTCTAGCGACATGCCAACACCGACTTCCGAGGCCCAAGCCGGATCGATGGCCGCCAGGTGGCGGGTAAAGGTATCGGTGGTGCCGCTGCCATCGGAGCGGTAGCAGACGGTGATGGGCAGATCGGGAATGGTTAGCTCCGGGTTCAGGGCCAGGATCTCCGGATCCCGCCACTGGTCGATTTGGCCGCGAAAGATCTTCACCAAAACGGGTCGAGACAGCTTGAGTCCAGAAGGGATCCCCGGCAGGTTGTAGCCTACGGCAATGCTGCCTGCGGTCATCGGGATCATCACCACACCCCGCTTCACCTCGGCGATCTCGGCATCGGTCATGGCCACATCACTGGCGGCAAAGTCCACTGTCTGGTCAATAAATTGCCGGATCCCAGCGGCGCTGCCCACCGGTTGGAAATTGATCTCCACCTTGGGATCCACCTGGCGGTAATCGGAAAACCAGCGCAAATAAAGAGGAGCCGGAAAGGTGGCCCCGGCTCCGTTGATCAGCAAAACTTTGTCGGAGGACTGGCTGCGGGAGGCAGGAACAGGATCCCTGCCGCTGGGTTGGTCAGAACGGGATCCCCTTTGGCAGGCGCTCAAGGTAGCGCCGGTGGCCAATAAAGAAAGCAACACTTCTCGGCGACGGAAGCGGGGCAGTTGAGCCATGGTTCAGGTTCTCCGAGGTCACCGCCCCGATCCTTGTCTTGCCCACGGGGCCCTGTCAAGGGTTGCCAGTGGGATCCCGTGCGTGGCCCACTTTCCCCAGGTGGCTGTCTTTTCCCTCTGCGCCATCCCCGTATTCCTCGCTACGCTTCCCAGCAAAACTCAGGATCCAACCCAAGTCCAGAAAGGAAAGACAGAAAATGGAGAATTCAAGAGAAAAACAAAGAAAAACAGCGCAAACAAGAGATTGAGCGAGCTGAGTTTTGCGGCAGTTGCACAGAGATCCTCAAGCCAAAGCCTTGTCTGGCAAGGCTTAGCGGTTTTTGGGCCTGAGTCCCCCCGCACCAGAAAAATCTTGACATATTCTGGAATAAGGCAATATATTCTGAATTCTGTGCAGAAATCCTGCGCTGTTCACATCTCGGTATCGGGGGGACTACTATGCCGACTTTGACTCGTTCTCCCTGGACACTGCGAGACAGCGAAAAGCTCTATCGCATCTCAGGTTGGGGGGATCCCTACTTCCGTATCAACGCCGCCGGTCATGTGGAGGTGACCCCACAGGGCTTACAGCAGCAGGAACCGGGCATTGACCTGTACCACTTGGTGATGGATCTGGTGGCGCGGGGCCTGCAGTTGCCCCTCTTGATTCGCTTTCCCGAGATCGTGGCCGACCGCATGCGGCAAATTTGCGAGAGCTTTCAGCAGGCCATCCAGCGCTTTGGCTACCCCAACGTGTATCGAGGGGTCTATCCCGTCAAGGTGAACCAGCAGCGCCACCTGGTGGAGGAAGTGGTGAAACACGGTCGCGCCTACCACTTTGGCCTGGAGGCGGGATCCAAGCCGGAGCTGTTGATTGCCCTGGCTCTGCTGGATACTCCTGGGGCTTTGTTGATCTGCAACGGCTACAAAGACCGCGACTTTATGGAGACGGCCCTCTTGGCCCAGCGGCTGGGGCGCACCCCGATCATCGTTTTGGAGCGGCTGCAAGAGCTGGAGCTGGCGCTGCAGGCTGCCGACCAACTGGGCATCGACCCCATCTTGGGGGTGCGGGCCAAGCTCTCCGCCCAGGGCAGTGGACGCTGGGGCACCTCGGCTGGGGATCGGGCTAAGTTCGGCCTCACGGCCACCGAGATTTTGCAAGTGGTGGAACGGCTGCGGGAAGCGGGCAAGCTGCATTGTCTGCGCCTGCTGCACTACCACATCGGCTCCCAGATCTCGATGGTGAGCGTGCATGGACGGGCCGTGCGGGAGGCCAGCCAAATCTACATCGAACTCACCAAGCTGGGGGCACCCATGGGCTACCTGGATATCGGCGGTGGCTTGGGGGTCGATTACGACGGATCCCAGTCCCCCAATCCTTTTTCCCAGAGCTACAGCATGGAGGACTACGCCGCCACCGTGGTGCAGACCGTGCTCACCGCCCTGGAACCCCACGGGATCCAGCCGCCGGTACTGGTGACCGAAAGCGGACGCGCCCTGATGTCCCACCAGTCGGTGCTGGTGTTTGACGTGCAAGATGTCAACGCTGCCAGCCCCTACCCGATGCCCACCCAGCTCACTTCCGATGCGGAGGTGATCCAGAAGCTAAACCAGCTTTACTACCAAATCCAGCCCGATACTCTGGTGGTCAACTATCGCCGTTGTCAGGAGCTGAAGGAGGCTGCTCTGCGTCAGTTCACCGAGGGATCCCTCAGCTTGCAGGAGCGGGCCGAGGTGGAACGCCTGTTTTGGAACTGCTCCGACAAGATCTGCACCTTGGCCTACGAGCAGCACCAAGCGGGGCATCCGGTGGCGGTGGATCTCTTGGATCTGGACGAAATGTTGGCCAGCATCTACTACGGCAATTTCTCTCTATTCCAATCCCTGCCGGATAGCTGGGCCATCGACCAGGTCTTCCCCATCATGCCGATTCATCGTCTGGATGAGGAGCCACGCCAATGGGCCACCCTGGCCGATCTCACCTGCGACAGCGACGGCAAGATCAACCGCTTCTTCGGCGAAGATGGGCAGATCACCTCGGTCTTGCCGCTGCACGACCCCAACGGACATCCCTACCTGCTGGGGGTGTTTCTGGGGGGTGCCTACCAGGAGATCCTAGGGGATCTGCACAACCTGTTTGGCGATACCAACGCGGTGCATATTCGCTCCCGCCCCGGCGGCTACCACGTTTCCCAAGTCATCAAGGGGGACACCATCGGCGAGGTGCTGAGCTGGGTGCAGTACAACAGCGAAGATCTGGTGGAGACCCTCCACCACGCCACCGAGACCGCCCTGCAGCGAGGGCAGATCACGCTGGATCAAGCCCGCGCCTTGCAGCAGCACTTTGAAGACAATCTGCGGGCCTACACCTACTTGCACTGAAGGTGGTGTTCCTCGAAAAAATCCCTAAAACCAAACAGGGATCCCGGCCTAAAACCGGGATCCTTTTTGCTTCCAGATCAAACCAAATCAAAACCAGATCAAAAATTTGTCGATCACAGACGCACCGGACTGTCCAAAGCCAAGTTAATCGTTTGGTTAGGGCGCAACACCACGACTTGAGGTGCCGTGATATTGCCCACCGCCACTCCGGCTCCAGCTCCGCCAATAACCCCTAAAGCAGAAACGCCTCCTGTGAGCAAGCCCAGCACCGTACCCCCCACAGCACCAACGGCTGCATCTTGAGCAATCGCTTCGGCAGAATAGTGGCGCGGGTCTTTCTCAGTGTGGATCAAATCAGTGGATCAAATCAGAAGACATCTGCACCGAGTAAAGTCGCCCATTGGCAATCAAAGCTGTGCCGAAGAACCTGGCCCCTCCCTGAGTCGGTCGCAAGCTGCCTCGCACCTCACTGCCTGCTGGAATCGCCAATTGGCCGCTGCCGTTGTAGATGTCCTGAGCCACCCGCAGGGTAAGTGGGTGGGTGCTGTTGGGACTGAAGTACTGGGGCTCTTCTCCCTTGAAGCTCTGGACGGGAATGATGGTGCCCGGCTGCAGTTGGCGCACTCCCAAATCAAACAAGTGCTGGGCAGAAGCAGATGGCATTGTCAACAGACCCAAGCTGGGGATGGCTAAGCCAATCATCGCTGCCGAAAGAACACGAATGCTCATAAAAATTCTCCGGTAAATGTTCGATTAAATGTTCGATCAAGATCCCAACGGAAACACAAGCCCTTGCGGGCCATCTTAAAGATCAAGCCTGACGAACGAAGCCAATTAACGCCAACAAAACCAAAGCCCCAACGGTAGCCATCAACAAACTTCCCAAAAGACCTGTAGCCGACAGGCCAAGCAAATCGAAGAGGAACCCGCCAAAAAATGCCCCGCAAACACCAACGATTATGTTGCCTATCAATCCAAATCCGTAACCGCGTCGAATATTCCCTGCCAGCCAACCCGCCAGGGCTCCGATCAAGAGAAACCAAAGGATACTGTCCATAGAACCTACTTCTCCATAGTATGCTGTTTCTACAGCATACCTATTGTTGTGAGAAAATAAATTCCCTGAGAACCAACCTTCTGTACACTTGGCACACTTGACGCCCACTTGACAAATTGGTAGCCTCTGCCGAGAACAGATCGTTATTTGTCTTTTAATATACAGACTCTATAGATTTAATAGACTGACTCTATAGAAAAGAAGATGGGAATTTCATGAATGCTAGAAAGGGATCCCCCGCTCGCTGCGACTTCACAGCCCCCAGGCCCTAAACAAAAAAAGACTGGCAGTGTGAGGTCTACCAGTCTGAGTCAGTTCCCTGTGAGTGAGCTGATGCCGTCGTTGCCAACGTCTTCAACCCGATTCCCAGTTTGTGTTGCTTTTTGCCATTTCGAAGTGATTCAGATCACTTGAAACTTGAGGAGCCCGCAGCTTTGGCGAGCACTCCTGTCCTGATTTCTTCGTACAGGGATCCCCCATCCCCACCCCTGTGAACCCTGAGGCGACAAAGGGAGCATCTCAAAACAAAGGCAACTGCTCCTCTTCTGCTGAGGCAGGGCTTGAAGCTCCCGGCTCCTCCCAGTTGGGATCCCAGTCCTGCAAGGGATCCGCATATTCCTCCAACAACTGACGGGCCGCGGCCAGCAAATCGTTGTGCAAGGGGGCCAGATCGCTGCGGTCGGCCAGATACTGCTCCAGAGCCGTCAGGGGCTCAAGTCGGCTGGGATCCCATCCCGGCAGACGGATGCGGCTGGGGCTGACCACTTCTGGGGCGATGGTGTAGCTAAAAGCAGGGGCAAGAGCGTTGTGCAGAGCCCGCTCGTCAATGCACTCTAGCTGGTCGGGCCGTATGCGGTAGATCAACCGCAGGATGGAGCCGGCCACGGGGGCCTTGGCGATGGCGGCCAGCAGCTTGGACTGCACCTGCTGGGGTGGATCCGCACTCAGATCCAGGCGAATGGTGTGAAAGGTACGGGTTGGCAAGGGCAAAAATTCGTAGCTGGCCCCCGTAGGGGTGACTTCCACCAGCACACAGCCTTTTTCCTCTTTTTCTTCGCCAAAATCCACCCGCTCAATGCTGCCGGGATAGAGCATCAAGGGATCCCGACACAGCACCTGGTGACGGTGTACATGCCCCAAGGCAACATATTGATAGGCAGGCCGAGCCAGCAGCGAAAGGGGCACCGTAAATCCTCTGCCCACCGAAAGATGGCGTTCTGCTCCGTAGCGGGCTGTCTCCACCATGACGTGAGCCAACAAAATCGCCGGGATCCCTTGCTGTAGAGTGCGGATCTCCCCTTCTAGAGCCAGGTGCAGACGCTGCAAGAGCTGGTGGGCGAGGATTTCTGCATCAAGTCCCAAGCTCTCTTGTTGGGCCAGCAGAGCGGAGCGATTCAGCCAGGGTAAAGTGGTCACCTGCACCGGGCCACCGCGAGTTTCGATCCGATGAGTTTCCAGTCTGTCCCCCACAATAAAGCCTGAGACCCCCAAAGCGCGGTAGATAGCCAGGCTGTTGCCTCCCTGTCCCTGCCCGTACTGATCGTGGTTGCCCACCAACAGGACGGTTGGGATCCCTGCATCGGCCAGGCGGCGAAACTGTTGGGCAAAAAGCTCTTGATGGAGAGGGGGGGGTGTCGCATCGGGGAAAGCATCGCCCCCAAACAACACCAGATCCACCGCTTGGTTGAGAGCATGGTCAATGCACAAGCGCAAAGAAGCTACAAAATCTTCCAAACGGGTATTCAGGCCGGTAGCTGGGTTAATGTGGCCGTAGGCAAGACCACTGCCCAGATGAATGTCGGAAAGATGTAGCAACCTTACCATCTTGGGCGCTCTTGGAGACTTTGCAGCTCTCCCATCTGTTGGGATAAACCTTGCCGTTCGCGTTAGCGGGACGGAGTCCTTTGGTTGTCCAGAATGGCAAACCCAGGGTTGAACAATCTTTGCTTAGGCTTGGCGGCGGGGCCTGGCTCGATCCAAACGCAGAGGCCGGCCCATGAATTCCTGCCCGTTCGCGCTCTCGATGGCTTCGTCCTCCTCAGCTTCGGTTGCCAGATCCACAAACGCGAAGCCTCGTGTCTGACCTGTCTCTCGGTCTATCGGGATTGTAACCGACTTAACGTTCCACCTCTGCTGGAAGAAAGCTTTCAGTTCTTCTGTTGAGGCTTTATAGTTTAGGTTCCCCACAAAAATGGTCATGGCAATTCAAGCAAAGTAAGTCACCAATCAGCAAGGGTGGCAACAAAGCTCCAGAGTACTTCACTTCTATCATGGAGCCTTGCTAAGTCGCACAACGTGAAAGGATGTAAAGGGATCCCTGCCGGAAAATCTTCCCCCTTCCCCATCCAAAATGCACCTTTGTCCAACTTGACGGGCCTGTACTTTCTCTGCCACTGGGTTGAGGTTCTCTGCCCTCGCCTCGGCCAAGCTCCCTTCCGGCACGTCGAGATCCGGCATCTTGTCACGTTGTTGCGATTTGTTAAGATATGTATTATCCTGCTTGCACTACCTGGCCAGATCTGCGCTGTTGGAACTCTTTGCAGACCTCTCTACCTGAGCACCCTGAGGTGATAATGATGGATGAAACGCTAGAGCTCTCTTTGGAGCAGCAATTTCGCCAGCGGGCTTTCGAGACCTTGGTTTCTCGCATGAGCCCCGAGCAGGCCAAAGACATTTTGGTCAAACTGCACAAGCAAATGCTGTTGCAGGAGGCCACTTACCGCCAACTGCTGCGTCATTCCCTCAGCGCCTGATGCACGCCCTTTCGCTTCCCACCTGGTGGATTCACATTGCCAGCGTCTTGGAGTGGATCGCTGCTATTGTGCTCGTGTGGCAATTTGGGGAGCGAGTGGGCCGGCCCGAATGGCGAAGTTTGAGCTGGGCGATGCTGCCCGCTTTGTCGGGGGCAATGTGCGCAATCACCTGGCACTGGTTTGACAACGACCCCAAGTTGGACTGGGTGGTCACTGCACAGGCCAGCTTCACCTTGCTGGGCAACTGCACCTTGGCTTGGGCTGCTTACCGCATTTGGCGGGCTGAAAGGGTGGATGAGCCTGCACAGAAGGGGGATCCCGACTAGGCGATGAACAGTTTATTTGCCCTCTCTCTGTTCCCTTACTTGGTCTTTTTATTCTTTCTGTCGCGGCTGCGCCGGATCCCACGTTTGGCTTTGGTTGGATTTTGGCTGTTGTTGCTTTTTGTGGCCGTCAGCATCCCGGCAGGGCTGTACGCTCAGATGCACTACGGCACTTCCCTGGCCAATGTGGATCCCTTGCATGGAGGGGCAGAGGCTTTTCTCACCCTCTCCAATATTTTGGTGGCCTTGGGCTTTAAGCAGGGAATTGACCAACAGGCCCAACGACTTCCAGAGGCTGGCGACGGCAACCCTGAGCCATGATCATCCCAAACAAGCCTCTACCCCCTCTTCAAAATCAAAAAGGAGAAGAGAGTTAGGCAACAGTGGTTTCGGCGCAACTGGGACTGAATGTAGAATGGGGATCCAGACCCGATACCTGCTGTTTATTCTGAAGAGATCTGCCGGATGGTGGCTACCCTTTCTGTTGCCGTTCCCAAAGTGAAGCTGAAGCATCCGCCCCTGCACATTTATCGCATGGGGGACAAGGTGCTGCGGCAGCCGGCCAAGCGCATCAGCCAGGTCAACGACGAGATCCGCCAGCTTGCCCGGGACATGCTGCAGACCATGTACAGCTTTGATGGGATTGGTCTGGCGGCTCCGCAGGTTGGCATTCCCAAGCGCATGATTGTGGTGGATCTTTATCCCGATAAGCCGGAGGTGCCACCGCTGGTGCTGATCAACCCGGAGATTCGCGAGTACATTGGCGAGGCCGTTGCCGGGCAGGAGGGTTGCCTGAGCATTCCGGGGGTGTTTTGCGAGGTCGTGCGCCCAGAAGGGATTGTGGTTTCGTTTAAGGATGAAACGGGGCGGCCCCGCACCCTTCGAGCGGACGATTTGCTGGCGCGGGTGATCCAGCACGAAATCGACCACCTCAACGGCGTGTTGTTTGTGGATCACGTGGAAAACGAGCTGGTGCTGGATCAAGAGCTGCGCAAACACGGCTTCCAGATGCAGGATGTGCAACGCAAAGGCAAGCCCTCTGCTGCCCCCCGCTGAAGCCTTGCTAGATGAGTGTCAGTTTAGTGGTTTAGTCTAGTGTTGCAAGCGCTGGGCCAAGAGCTGCTCCTCAAGGGCGGCAATGCGGTTGTAGGCAGCGGTTAACTGGGCACTCAGGCGCTGTATTTGGGCTTCGGGGGCCAGCTCATGCCCCATGCTGCGGTTGCTCACCACGGTGGGTTCATCATCCAGCAGGAAGTTGTGGCTGCCATCTTCCACCAAGTCTGAGATTAGAACGCTGTAACGGGAGGGGGCGGGGGTGTTTTTTTTGGCTTCCTGGGTAGCCAGGAGAACAGCCACCACCTGCTCGGGCATCCGCTCGATGGCAGCTTTTAGCTCCTGTATTTGCGACTCCAGACGCTCAAGGTAGTGCTGCACTGCTTCGCTCATAGCTGCCCCAGTTTTCGACTACCTTCATTGAAAAAGGCAAATTTCTGATCCCCCCTTCTTCCCCCAGATCATTTAACGATTGCTTCCGGGGGGTGTTCTCTGAAACTCAGGGGTTCCCTCGCAAGCCAGAATTGAGGTGCGCCTTTTCCAGAGATTTTGGTTTTCCGGTCATCCATTTCCGAAGCAAAAAGCTGTGCAGATGCAGGATGCTGTTCAGGGATCCCGACCGCGGGGCTATACCTTGCCGGTTTTCGCCGTTGCTTCGGCCAGAGCTGCTCTTCACCACCTTCTGGGGATCCCTTTGGAGAAGGAAGGGGGGCGCTTGGCGATTGCGGTGCAGGCTGAGCCCCGGTCCCTTGAGGCTTGGATCCACATCCCGGTGGAGCAGGTAGCTGCCTTGGAGAAGACAACAGCTCTGGCCATTACCCGCTCGGATCCCGGCCCCCACCTGGATCTCACCCGCGACACACCGGTCTGGGCTTGGGTGAGGTTGGAGGAGAGGGATCCCGAGGATCCCCCCTTGATCTTGGAAGCCGGGGAAGGGCTGGGGCGACGCACCGATGGCAGCCCGGCCATTTATGCCTATGCCCGCCGTTTGTTTGAGATCAATCTTTTGCCCGGGATCCCAGAGGGCTGCCGCCTGCGGGTGCGCATCATTTTGCCGGAAGGAAAGCTGCTGGCGGAGCGCACCTCCAATGCCGCTTTTGGGGTGCTGGAAGGGCTGGCCCTGTTGGGAACGCGGGCGGAGGTGGAGCCTTCCTCAAGTGTTGAGAGCTTAGAGCGAGCCCGCCAAGAGCTGCAACAGAAGCTGGAGCAGCACAAGCATTTGATCTTTTGCGTGGGCAGCCATGGGCAGCAGGTGGCGCTGGGGCAAGGGATCCCGGAAGACCAGATCCTGCGAGTAGCCAATTGGATAGGGCCGTTGCTGGTGGAAGCGGCGCTGCGGGGGGCGGAGTCCATTCATTTGATCGGCTACCACGGCAAGCTGATCAAGCTGGCAGGGGGGATCTTCACCACTTCCAGCCACGTGGCCGATGCCCGCTTGGAAATTCTGGCGGCAGCCCTGATCCGGCGTGGGGGAACGGCAGAACAGGCGCGGCAGGTGTTGGAGTTGCGGACAGTAGAGGCAGCGGTGCACTATCTGGATGGCCTTGGCTGGGCAGCACCCGTGATGGAGGAGTTGGCCCGTCAAATCCTGGAGCGAGCCGCAGGCTATGTGCAAAAGTATGCCGGTCGATCCCTGCTGTTGGCGGTGACGTTGTTCGACCGACAGGGGCACATCTGCGCCCAGGCTGGGATCCCATAATGAGGTCATTTCGATTGAGACGAGGACATTGCAATCCCCCCGGATCCTCAACCATTTTTCTCCCGAAGTGTCTTAAGCGCTCCGTGCCGCCAAAGGCAACCACCCCCGGCTCCTCTCCCTTTAGTCCGTGCTCCAAAAGTCAATCCCTCTGCTCGAAACCCGCTGAGCAACGGTGGATCCCGGCCAAGACCACATAGGAGAGCGTTACGGCTGAGGAAGCAGATCCACTTTCCCAGCCACTGCCAATCAGACTCAGGTTGGCACTAGGATCCCACACCTAGTTCCCGGAGATGTTGACACTATCCACCCGCCAGCGAGTGGCCGAGCCGGAAGCTGTACCAGAAGAGCGATAGCGGAAGGCAATGTAAACACGGTTGGAAGGCTGGATCCCAGCCAGAGAAATCGGGCCGGAGTCGACGAAGCTGCCCGTAGAGAGAGTGGGAATCGTCAGAGCAGTCCAAGTGGCTGCATTCACTGCCGCTGGAGTGCCTGCACCGCTGTAGTTGGTGGAGTAAAGAACGCTTAGTTGTTGCGAAGGAGGAAGGCCGTTATCGCTAAAAGAACTCTGATTGCGGAAGGTCAGAACTGGGTTGCTGACGGAAGCCAGGTTCAGAGGAGGAGTGATCAGCCAGTCATTACCCGGTTGCTGACCGTTGAAAGCGTTGGCCTCGGCAAGGGAGTTGACACAACGCCAGGAACGACTGGTGTCGCCGTCCACATCCACAATCTGCCAGCCGGCTGGAGCAGGGTTGCAGTTATCAAAGCCTTCAGTCAAAGGCAGGTTAACGGAAGGAGGAGTTGGTGTCGGTGTGGGCGTCGGCGTCGGTGTGGGCGTCGGTGTCGGTGTGGGCGTCGGCGTCGGTGTGGGCGTCGGTGTCGGTGTGGGCGTCGGTGTCGGTGTGGGCGTCGGCGTCGGTGTTGGGGCCGGAGTCAGGTTCAAGCCAACGAGCACCGGATCGTGGTCGGAAGAGCGGAAGGGATCGCTGGCGTAGAAGAGGCTCTGCTGAGAGGGACTCTTGAAGCTCAGGGTGTAGTCCAAGCTCACGGGCTCATCAGCGTTGATGTGCCACTTAGCTGAGCCTGTAACTTGGGGTCTCAGACTGCTGTTGGCCAGGGCATGATCCAGAGATCCCCACTGTCCTTGGAAGCTAAAGGAGTAGCTGTTGGAGCCATTGAGGTTGATGAACCCGCCCGCCTCCAGAGTTTTGATCGGATCCTCCATAGCGTAGGAGTTGAGATCCCCCATAATCAACACATCCGGATCGGTGGAGCCAGTTGGATTGGTGGCGAGCCAGCTCAAGAGTTGCTGAGCGGCCCGGGTGCGGTTGCCGTTGCAATTGCCTTGGAAGGGATCGTTGTCAATAGGATCGCAGGGAGAAACCTTGGACTTGAAGTGGTTGACCACAACAGTGAAGGTGGCGTTGTTGCTCCGCTGCCGGAAGGTTACAGCCAGAGGAGGACGATGGAAGCGTCCGGGGCCTTGGGTGAATTCCCCTGTGTCCAGGAAGGCCGGGTTAGTGCCGGGGGCAATTTCAACCGTAGCTGGCTTGTAGATAAAGCCGTTGGTGATGGCATCGCCGCCCAGGTTGGGCACTCCAACATTCACAAAGGCGTAGGTTCCTGCCCCCATGACCTGGTTGAGCCCGTTCACCAAATCCTGAATGGAACTATTCGAACCGTATCCATCGTTTTCTAACTCGTTGAGGCCTACGATATCGGCATCCATGCGGCGAATAGCCTCGATGAGCTTATCCCGCTGGCGGGTGAACTCGGTGGCGTTGCTGGCTCCCCGACAGGAGGAGTTATTGGGGAAGCAGGCGTTGCCGAAGGTGTTGAAGTAGTTGAACAGGTTAAAGCTAGCTACCCTCAGGGAGCCCCCTACTGAGGGTGGGTTTTGCGGGTGAGGGTTGGTGGGTGTAAACCTGGGCAAGTTGTTGGGATCATTGGGGTGGATACGGTAGTCGATGGTCGCATCCACATCGCCACTGACATTCCGGCCTCGCAACTGGGTCATGATCCCGGTGATGTTGCTGACGCGATCGCCGCCGCGCACAGTGTTAGCCGCGCTCAGGCCACCCGGAGTGGGGTAGATAACCGGATCTGGGTTTTGGGTGAGCAGCCGGTCATCAATGCGAATCCGCTTTCGGTCGTTTTCCGCTTGAATGGCAGCTGCCTGGCTGGGAGCCGCAATTTGCGTAGGAGTGAACAACCGCTCTGTGGCCACACTCAGCTCCCCGTGGCGTCCCAGCAAGAAGGAGTCGGTTACAAACAGGGGCTGATTTCCAAATGTGACCAGCATTCCTTCCAGAGCTTCCCTTTGCTCCGCAGTCAGCGGTAGAGAGATCTGCACTGGGGCCGGCAACGGATTGTCAGAGCTACAGACAGTAAAGCTGGTGACGTTGGAGAGCTGGGTTTGCTGGCGGAACTCAGCAACCGTTCCGGTCACCTGAACCCTATCCCCAAGCCTGACGTTATTAGCTGTGCCACTGAAAACGAAGATGCCATCTGATGTGGCGGGATTCCCGTCACCATCATCTTGTAGGTAGTAGCCCTGGAGATAGGTTTGGCCAGCCACCCCCTCATTTTCAAAGTCTCCTACTACGATTCCAGAAACCGTGACTGTTTGGTTCACCAGGGGGGAAGTGAAGCCAGTGCCCTGGACAGTGCCAACTGGGATCAGGTTGGCGTTGGGATCACAGCCTCCCGGCGTGGGCGTCGGTGTTGGCGTGGCTGTGGGTGTTGAAGTCGGGGTCGGTGTGGGCGTCGGTGTTGGCGTGGCTGTGGGTGTTGAAGTCGGGGTCGGTGTGGGCGTCGGTGTTGGCGTGGCTGTGGGTGTTGAAGTCGGGGTCGGTGTGGGCACAGGTGTAAGTATTGGCAAAAGAGTTCTTCTGGAGCCGTACCCTTGCAGAGAAACCAAAAGCACCAAACCAAAAACTAGCACCGCAATTGATTGGGCAACACGACGCGAAGTAACCCTAGACCACATCTGCTTCACTCCTCCCGAAACTTCAAAGGATCCCGTATTTTTACCGTCTATATGGATACCATCTTCAGGAAGGAATTAAAGGGGCAGTTAAGGTACGCTTAAGAAGACAAGAAGTTACCCCCGCCTGAGTCAAAACTCAGGGGAGAACATGGGCAGGCTTTTTCCCCTAATCCCCCAATTCGGGATCCGGTCGTACCCGCACCCCCATCTGGCGCAGCAGGCGTAAAGAGTTTTCTGGCCCATCGATCATCTGCTGCTCGTTGATCCAGTAGGTGGCAATGCCCAGGTCTTCTAGAAATCGCACATAGGGATCCGGCGGTGGCCCATCGAAAACGGCGGCCTTCTGAACGGAAAAGCCCTGCTCGATCCAAGGGCCAAGGGCAAAGCGCTCGTAGTAGAGCAACTGTCCCACCACTTCCTGCAAAGCCTCTGCCGCATCCTTGTGGTGCAGGAGCTTCACTTCGGCCAAAAGCAGATGCCCGTCCGCCACGGCCAAAAAGTCAAAGGTATGCTGATCCTCCCGGACTTCCAATCCTGCCAGGCGGAACCAGCGGCGAAACTGGTGCAAGATCTCGTTGTGGCGCTCGCTGCGCTCCAACTGACGTCGACGGCGGCGTTCTGCCATCAGCGGGTCTGTCCCGGCGCTGTGAGGGATCCCACTGCTGCGGAACTGGGGCGGCTCATCGGGATCCAAAACCACCTTGCCCCCAGCAGGTTGATGCAGGAGGGGCGGCATCTGGGGCAAGAGTTCTGTGGATCCCCACTCCACCTCTGGCTGCTGAGCCCAGGTAAGCAGGTGTCGATTCAAGGGGTGCTCAGGGTGGGTGTCGAACAACAGGCGCAGTTGAGACTGGCTAAACTGAAAATCCAGACGAAATTGCTCGATGGAGAGGCTGCTCCGCCCCTTTTGCAAAGTTTCTTGGCCAAAGTAAAGCATCACCAAGAGCGGGTAAATCGGCAGCGGACGATGGGAGGGAATGAGCATCGCCCACATGTCATCCGTCCAGTGGGGGAGCAGGATCTCGGCCTGTTTGCCTTTGCCCACCACCTGCAACATTTTGGGGTGTCCCGGCTGCCAGCCACAGGGGTGATCGTCAAAGCCGCAAGTCTGTCGCCCTTGATCCACGCTCAAGGGGTAGCGCCCGTCATAAAGGCGGAAAGGACAGAGATCCCGGTCTTCGGCCAAAAAGCGCTCGTCCTGCCACAGGTGGGCCGCCAAGGCATGACAGCCGATCCCTTCCTGGCTGTTGCAGGCTTTGAGCCAGCGCCGTTCCGCCAGTTTCCCGCCCACTTTGCTCGGGGCCAGGGGCCGGATCAAACCGTTTTCCCCCTGGTTGAACAGAGGCCACACCAAAGGCTCGCCGGTTTCGGGTAGGGTCGGCAAAAGAGGATGGGTTTTGCTGTAAAACGGGTCGCAAATGCGCTGGGCCACTTGCTGCAAGGGCAGTCCGCGAGGGGATCCCACCCAAGGCAGCAGGGATCCCGATCCGGCCTGAGCACGGTGATATTGGATGGCCAGAGCCACCTCTAGCCCTATGGGACGGAGTTCCGGCGTGAGCTGCCGGTAGCGCTGCAGCAGCCGGGAAGCCTGCACAAACAGGTCGTAGCGCCGAACGGGAACTGCGTCAGCCATAGTGTTGCAGGAAAAGCTCCCCACTGCCTTGGGCAAGAGCTGGCACAGACAAGCACCATGGCCTCAAGAAATGAGACCTTGGCAACTGTCTCTGCAGACCCTGACCTTGCCGAGGATATCGGGCCGACACCCCCTCCTCTTGGCACCAGGTCAGTAGTCAGTGTAGTGGAGAAACCCAGGCGCGAGAAGATGCTGCCCCTCGCTTGCAGGTTGTGGGAAGAATGCGCAGCAGGCCCTAACGCCACGGCCACCCAGGAAAGGGAAAGGGGCGCTCTGTCTCTGCATCGCGGTCGTACTCCGTAGGTCGGCCTGTATCCCCCTGAATCACCAAGCTGCCTACGTAATCGGCCTCTCGGTAGACGCGGGCAATTTGATGGTGGATTTGGGCCATGTCCTCGGCGGAGACCACACCATTGTCGGTGGCTTTGTAGAACTGGACCGTGACCCGAATGGGAAAGCGGGGATCCCGCTCGATGTCCAGGTTGTTGATCTCGGTGAAGGGGCCCTCTACCTCTCCATGTCCGATGACAGCGGCTTCTACATTGCTGAGGCCGGCCAGGTCGGCTGCGGGTCCGAAATTGACAGAGATATCCTCAACTTCCCTTCGCGGCGGCTGCCGCTGCTGGAGAGGTACTTGGATCACCATCACCAGGTTCAGGGCTTCTTCTGCTACTTCCGCCGAATGGGGATCTCTGGGGGTTGGGTTGGCGGCTTGCTCGGCCCGAAAATCGCTGAGGCGCTGCCCGGTGAGGCTGGCCCGTTCACCGTTTTGGTTGAAGAAAAGGCGCTGGCCCCAAATAGCCCCGCCCACCCTATCTACCTTATCTTCAGTGCGGTTCTCGATCACCGTAATGCTGGTGCCCTCGCGGGTGGCCAAGATTGCCAGCACGGCTGGGTTACCGGGATAGGATTGGTAGTTGAACAACACCGGGTTGAATTGGGCAGAGCCCCCGGCAGGGATAGGCAAAAAGGCAGCTTGGGCGCTCACCAACACATGGCTATCCCGTGGAGCCAGCAGGGAGTTCCGGTTGCCGGCCCAAGAGCCGGGATCATGTAAGTAGCGGCGCAGATTCCCCAGCAGCTCTCGCAGCGACACGGGTTGCAGGGGTTTTCCTTTTTCGTTGCCCACCAGCACCTGTAGGCTATCGAGGGGCAGGTCGGCAGACAGATCGGCAAAGTTGGGGTAGCGGATCACCGGCATCAAGCTCAGCTCGTAGTGACCCGTTCTGGGGTTGAGCTGTTGTACCTGGATGGTCATGTCGCTGATGTTGGGGCCAAGGGCAGATCCCTTGTGGCGTCCGGTATCTTCCCAGGTGATGTTGACGATATCCAGCCCATACTGCTTTGCCAAGGCTCGCGCTTGCGGATCCCAGGTCATGGAGATCGTCCGGTCGATGACCTGCCTGTAGGCCAAGTATTCCGCCCACTCTGAAGGCGAGGGGGAAGAAAGGGACTGGTGGAGGGGAAAATCCATAGGGGTTGCCTGAGAAGTAGACACCATCGGCGGAGCGGCCAGGGAAATGCCCACCCAGCTCAGTGAACTCAGCAGCCAGGGGATGGGGGCGCGCATAGCAATATTCCTGAGGATTGGAAATTGGGGGACTATACCCTGACAATAGCTCCCAAAAGGGGAGAGGACGTGGCGGTTTCGCTTTTGGCAACCCCATGCTTTTGCCGGGATCCCAAGCCACCTGGGCTACGATAAAAAGCTGTAGCACCCTTTCGAAATATTCCAGATCATGGCCAGTATTCGCCGGGATCCCGAGGTCAACGCTTCTGTAACTTCAACTTCTCCAGAGCCTCAGGCGCAGGTTCAGCCCTTGCCGCTGCATGTTATGTTCCGCCTGGGCCTGTTTCAAATGGGCTTGGGAATGATGTCGCTGCTCACTCTGGGAGTGCTGAACCGCGTCATGATCGACACGGATCTGCTGGCCATCCCGGCAACGGTGGTGGGGGGATCCCTGGCCATGCACCAGTTGGTCTCCCCGGCTCGGGTTTGGTTTGGGCAGCTCTCGGATGCCAAGCCCCTGTTTGGCCTGCATCGCACCGGCTATGTGCGTCTGGGATCGGTGCTGTTTGCGGTCTGCATCTTCCTGGGGGTGCAGGTGGTGTGGGGTTTGGGGGATAGCTTTGCGGCTACGGGCTGGTCTGGAGCCACCTATGGCTGGATAGGCTTGGCCTGTTTGATGTTTGCCCTTTATGGTCTCTGCCTCAGCGCCTGCTCCACACCTTTTGCGGCTCTGCTGGTGGATGTGTCAGAGGAGGACAACCGCTCTAAGTTGGTGGGGATCGTCTGGTCTATGTTGATGGTGGGGATTGCCGGCGGGGCCATTGGCTCGGCAGTTCTGCTGCGGGGCTTGGATCCGGACAACCTGCAGAGCACCATTAATCGCCTCTTCATCATCATTCCAGCCGTGGTGATCCTGCTGGGGGTGATCGCCACCTGGGGAGTGGAAAAGCGCTATTCCCGCTACGGATCCCGTTCCACCTTGGCCGGACGAGAAGACCAAATCACCCTGGGTACGGCCATCAAGGTGCTGACCGCCAGCCGCCAAACTCTGATCTTTTTCGGCTTCTTGGTGTTGATGACCATGGGCCTGTTTATCCAACAGCCGATCCTAGAACCCTATGGCGGCGAGGTGTTTGGCATGACGGTGGCCCAGAGCACCCAACTCAATGCCTTTTGGAGTTTGGGCATTTTGGTGGGGATTGTGCTGACCGGATTTTTCATTGTGCCCAAGCTGGGCAAACAGACAACGGCTCGTCTGGGCTGCCTGCTGGTGGCCATCTCTTTTGGGCTGACCATTGCCTCAGGGTTTACAGGCAATCCACGGCTGTTGCAACTGTGCATGATCCTGTTTGGTTTGGCTTCTGGGATCACCACCAATGGCGCCATTAGCCTCATGTTGGACTTGACGGCAGCGGAGACGGCAGGCACCTTTATCGGGGCTTGGGGTCTGGCCCAGGCCATGTCCCAGGCGGTTTCCACCTTGCTCGGCGGGGCTTTGCTCGATCTGGGGCGCATTCTCTTCCCCACTTCTTCAGTGCTTGCCTATGCCACCGTCTTTGGGGTGGAGGCAGCGGTGATGTTGCTGGCCGTGTATTTGCTGGGACGGGTGAGCGTGGCCGAGTTTCGCGAAAAGACCAACCGTGCGCTGACCCAGGTGTTGGCTCTGGAGCTGGAGGGCTAGCAACGCGGGGCCGACTCGTAGTGGGGGCAGCCCTGACAGGGCCCGCTGGGGTTGACGGCACAACGCAGCAAGGGCGAGTGAGCATTAAACCGACACGAGGGATCCCCCAGGAACCTTCCCACTTCCTGAGGTGGGGTGACCGAACGCACCAGGGCGCGGATCCCACACAGGTGGTATTTGCCTTGCCGGAGCCGGTAGGAATGACGCTTTTCCAGAACCAGGTAGTGCTGCTCTGCCAGTTGGACGTAGGTGCCCGGATGGGGACTGCTCTCCCAAGGGCATTCTTCCACCACCTCTCCCGAATCCGCGTCGATCCACTGAATGGGCAAGGTCGGGTTGATGGAAGACATAAGGCGCAAACGGAGCCAGTTTAGGGCAGCAGACTACAAAATGATGGACTGGGCTTGACTTGTGATTAACAAATTGTGCAACTTTTTCCGGCAACACTGAGTATGGCTGGTACAAATGTTCTCTCTTGTGTGACCTGGAGCCTGCTAATCTACAGAACTTCTACAAAGTTAAGTTAGAAAAAGCTGTACTCAGTGTAATGGATTTTCCGCAGCGGGCGGAGAACGGGATAGGTTGGGCCTGTGGCGGCGAAAAGACGGATGCTTGGACTAGCTGTTGGAATGGGCTTGGCGGGCCAGTTGGGTGAGAAAGGCCAGAGGATGACGGTTTTGGAGCTGCTGCCTAATCCGCTCTTGCAGGATTTCCTCTTGCCAGGGATCCCCAGAGGACAGCCACTCTAGGTAACTGAGCCCCGCCACCCGTGTCAGATAGGCCCCCGTCACTGCCTGCAGGGGGATCCCCATCACCATCAAGGGGCTGGCCTTGAGCAGAGAGCCCAAAGCCTGAGTAGCCAGCTCCAGCCCCCCCAGTTGCACCACCATTTGCGCCAAACTCTGGGCAATTTGCTGGGCCCGGCGCAAGGTAATGCGTCGGTCAAACACCTGGTGCAGTTCCCCAATCATGCGCGCCTGAATGGCTACTCCTGCCAGCACATCCAAAGCAGGAAGAGGGTTTGCCGCCAGGGCAGCAGCGGTGGCCCACTGCATCCGTTCCACGATCTGGCGACCCTGTTGGCGACGTTCTTCTTGGAGGGCCTGCTGGACGGCTTCGCTGAGAGTTCGGGTTTGCAACAAGGCATTGGCCAAGCGCAGGTGGGATCCCTTCTGCTGCAGCAGGTGAGCCATTTGTTGAATGAGGGCCTCTGTCTCGGGGGGCTGCGGCTCCCAAGTTTCCCGCACAGAGCCATCTTCGGAGTAGTAGCGAACCTTCAGGGGTTCTGGATCGGCGGCGATGGCCACCACCTGTTCGGCGGGGATCACACCGGCAGTGCGTCGGCGCAAATGGGCCAAGATGGTCTCCACATCCTCCGGCAGCATCTGATCGGTTTTGTTGAGGGCCAGGATGGTGGATTTGCCCAGCCGGGCCAGCTCCAGCATTTCGGCATATTCCGAAGCCAGCAGATCCCCGGCCACCACCAAGATCAGCAGATCGGCTTTCTGGGCTAAGGCGCGGGCTTCCGCTTCCCCTGCCCCTCCAATCGTCAGCAGCCCAGGTGTGTCGGTGAGGGAAATGGGGCTGTTCAAGCCCTCCAATTGGTAGGTGTGGATGGATCCCTGCTGGGTGGTGCCCAGGGTGGGGGCTGTTTCGCCCACTGGTCGGCCCATCAAGGCATTGATCAACGAGGTCTTGCCGGCGGAACTGGTGCCGAACACCACCAGATGCAATTCCTCCTGGTTAAGCCGCTGATCGATCTCTTGTAGCTTGGCACGCAGGGCACGGCGACTGATGTCATTCTGCAGCTTCTGGATCAGGCGATCGGCATCTTCCAGATCGGCTTGCACCTGATTCCGAGTTAACTTAACCCGCCGCAGCGGTTGTGTCCGCTGGTTTGGAGTACTTTGCCGTCGGCCAGCCTGCTGCCACCAATGGCGCGCTGCCAGACCTGCTGCTGCTGTCCCTCCCAGGATCCCGGCCACTGCCAGATCCGCCAGCGGCAACGAATGGGGGGCGATAAAGCTATAGATCCCGCTAACCCATTGCAGATATTGGCTCAGGGCCGCCAAACCCAGCCCTGCCCACAACCACACCCAAGTGGAGCGCGACAGCACCATCCCAACCCACAGCCTGCCCAAATCTTCAAATCAAGCAACCCAAAATTGCTGAGCCATCCGAGTCGCTTCTCCAGCATAGGGCTTGCTGTAGCTGAGCATACAGTTTTGTCGAGAGCTTTTTTGTCGAGAGCTTTGCTGAGAAGTAGCTGAGCAAGAGACCAGAGAAGGGAGCAGGAAGTCAAAAGCGCCCTCAGCTCAACCGGCCCAATGAGCCAGGGATCCCCTCTCCCAAAATCGCCGGCGGCTCCAGCGGTGCCGGCAAAAACTCGCCCCCGCGATAATCCAACAGCTGTGCCAGCAGCAAGTAGCCCACCCCCAGAGCAATGGCCAGGATCCCTGTAACGATTGCTACCCACTTAGGCCGCTCCACGCTGAATCTCCCCAATAAAGTGCTGGATCTCGATGCTTCTATGATGCCCGAAGTGGTGGCCCAATTCCTAACGCGGCGGGATCAAGACTGCATCGATGACGTGGATGATGCCGTTAGAGGCTTAAATGTCTGCCACAACTACCTTGGCGTTGTTGATGCGGATCTGTCCTCCCTCGAGGGTGACCGTCACCGGGGATCCCTGTAAGGTCGCCACCTGCTGGCCGGCTCTGAGGGCGTCGGAAGGGGCCAAACCGGGAACCACGTGATAGGTGAGAATACCCCCCAGAGACACCTTGCCCCAGAAGTGGCTGCCGTAAAGTTCGGTATCCTGGGGGTGTGATTGCTGGAGAGGAGAAAGGCCATGAACGGGATCCCGTCGTGGCTGCGGCAACTCCGCCGCTGGCTGCCCTGGGCTGCTCTGCTTCTCATTCTGGTCTTGATCGGCTACTGGGTGGGTCCTCGGGCCAGACCCTACCCCCAAGAGCCGGAGCTGCCCACCCTGGCCCCTCTGCCGCAGCACCCCCGCATCCGGGTGGTGTTCAACCAAAGCCGCGAGAGCACCTATCGGGATCCCTATCGCCAGATCCGCCGCTATGGCTACAACCTGGAAGAGTTCATCATTTCCCAGATTCGCTCCGCTCGGCAGTCGGTGGATATTGCCGTGCAGGAGCTGAACCTACCCCTGATTGCCCAGGCTCTGGTGGAGCGGCGGCAGGCGGGGATCCCTGTGCGTTTTATTACTGAAAACACCTACGTGCGAGCCTGGCACCAGCTCACCCCTGCCGAAGTGCGGGCGCTGGACGAGCGCAGCCGTCGCAAGTTCGAGGAGTACCGCAACCTGGTGGATGTGAACCGCGATGGACGGTTTTCTCCCGAGGAGATTGCCAGCCGAGATGTGTACGCCTTGCTGGATGGGGGGCGGGTGCCCTGGCTGGATGATACCGCCGATGGCTCCAAGGGCAGCGGCCTGATGCACCACAAATTTGTGGTGATCGACGGGCAGAAAGTCTTGACCGGCTCGGCCAATTTCACGCTCTCTGATATTCACGGGGACTTTGATGCGCCTGGCAGTGTCGGCAATGCCAATCACCTGCTGCTGCTGGATAGCCCCGAGCTGGCCCGCCTCTACACCGAGGAATTTGATCTCATGTGGGGCGATGGTCCTGGCGGCCTGCCCGATAGCCGCTTCGGCGTGCAGAAGCTCAAGCGTCCCCTGGAAACGGTGTACCTTGACGATGCTATTGTGGGGGTTCACTTTTCTCCTGCCAGCCGCTCCCTGCCCTACGAGGCCACTTCCAACGGCATCATCGCGGCCACCCTGGCCCAAGCGCAGCAGCAGGTGGATCTGGCCCTGTTCGTCTTTACGGATCCGGGCATTGCCAACCAACTCAGGCAACTGCGCCAGGAGCGCAACGTGCTGATCCGCGGCGTGTTCGATCCCGGCTTTGCCTTTCGCGACTACAGCCGCACCCTGGAGATGTGGGGGCTGCTGCTCCCGGACGAAAAGTGCCAGGTGGAGGCGGCGCGCCTGCCCTGGACGCTGCCGGCCCAGTCTGTAGGCATACCCAACCTCGCCCCCGGCGATAAGCTGCACCATAAGTTTGCCATCATCGATCCCGGCACTCCTCAGGCCACGGTGATCACCGGATCCAACAACTGGTCGGTCTCGGCCAACCACCTCAACGACGAAAACTTCCTGATCATCCGCAATGGCCGAGTGGTGGATCACTTTGTGCGGGAGTTCGACCGGCTGATGGCCGAGGCCCGTTTTGGCCCCAGCCGCCGCCTGCAACAGCAGGCAGAAGAGGCGTCCCGTCGCTGCCCCAACCCCGTCCCCGTTGCCGCTTCCTTGCCTGAACCGGAGCCGGAGCTGCTGGAAGTCGAGGTCGTTCTTCCTCCTGAGGCGGGATCCCCTTCCCCGTCGGTTGCTTTTCCGGTGGCGTCTCCTGGGGGATCCCCTCGCGTTAACCTGAATACGGCCACGGCGGCGGAGCTGGAACAGTTGCCCGGCATTGGCCCCGCCCTGGCGCAGCGCATTATCGAGGCCCGCCCCTTCTCCTCTTTGGAGGATCTGCAACGGGTCAATGGCATTGGCCCAGCCCGGATTGAGCAACTGCGGGATCGGGTAACCTGGTAGGAGTTAGCCCCCTCTTGGTCAGGTTGAGGGCGCGGAGTGCTTTCGGAAGTTCATCCCAGAGCAGCTCCTAAAGGGCCTCTCCCCTCGAATAAACCCCAAATTAAACCCCAAATATAGTCATTTCAGTTCAAACCAGGACACTGCACCCACGCCTAAAATGTTGGTCGCATCGGCGTTGCAGAGCAATAATGCAGGGGGCCAAAAGGCTTTTCAAGGACTCCGTCCCGCTGGCGCGATCAATGGCCCAGGTGTCTCACCCTAATCTGAAACGACTATAAATCAGGGATGCATAAGTCTATTCAGAAAGCTCCAGAAACGCTCCCATGCGGCGAAACTTTTGGTAGCGCTCCTCGCGCAATTCTCGCCCGCTCAGGCTAGAAAGTTCCTTGAGATGCCTGAGAAGAGCCTCTTTGAGGGTTTGAGCAGCTTCCAAGGGCGCGCGGTGGGCGCCGCCAACCGGCTCTGGCAGGATCTCGTCGATCACCTCCAGTTGCAGCAGGTCTTGGGCGGTAATGCGCAGGGCTGCCGCCGCTTGGGGAGCCTTCTTGGCATCCTTCCAGAGAATAGCCGCGCAGCCTTCCGGCGAGATCACGGAGTAGACGGCGTGCTCGAACATCAGGATGCGGTTGCCCACCCCAATGGCCAAGGCTCCGCCCGATCCCCCTTCGCCGATGACAGTGCAGATGATGGGGATCTCCAGCCGGAAAAGGGTCTGCAGGTTGGTGGCAATGGCCTCTCCTTGGCCCTCGGCTTCCGCCTTAACGCCTGGGTAAGCCCCCGGCGTATCGATGAAGGTGAGCAGGGGCAGGCCGAAGCGGTGGGCATGTTCCATCAGCCGCAGGGCTTTGCGGTAGCCGGCGGGATTGGGCATCCCAAAGTTGCGGTGGATGTTGTCTTTGGTGTCGCGACCCTTTTGGTGGCCCAGGATCATCACCGGCTGCTCCCCTAGCTTGGCCAACCCGCCCACAATGGCTGGATCGTCCTGGCCGTGGCGATCCCCGTGTAGCTCAAACCAGTCGTCACAGATGGTCTGTACGTAATCCAGGGTGGTGGGGCGGCGGGGGTGACGGGCCACTTGGAGCCGTTCTACCGGCGTGAGCTGGCTGAAGATCTCACGGCGCAGCTCTTCGGCTTTGGCTTCCAATTGGCGAATCTGCTCAGAGGCATCGATGTCGTTTTCTTCTGCCAAGGCCCGAATTTCCTGAATCCGTTGTTCTAGGGCGGCAACAGGCTGCTCAAACTCCAGCAGTAGGCGGTCGGTGGACTTGGTCATGACCGGTTGGCTAAATTTCGGGAGCGTGCTGTGACCGGCAGAGGCTGCACAGATTTCGGGGTCAGGCTTTGATCTTCTCACATGTAGATCCCGTAGGCTAGAGGGAGCAATCCCCCTACTGCCCAAGAGGGATCCCTTGTCTGCTTCTGTCTCTTCTCCCCCTTCATCCCTTCCCCCCTGGCTGCGCTGGGGGGTGGTGGGATCCGTCGTCTTGGCTATCGGGGTGGGAGCCTTTTGGCAATACGGGCGGCCTGAGCGACAAATCCGCGTCCACACGGAGAGATTGCTGCGGGCGGTGGAGCAGCGCAACTGGGATCAGGTGGAGATGTTGGTATCTGAGGCCTATAGCGATGGTTGGGGCCTGAACAAGCAGCGGGCGCTGGCCTACAGCCGCGAGATCTTCGGCCAATTTTTTCGCTTGCGCCTCCAACCCCAAGCGCTGCAGGTGCAGCTCGACCTAGGGGATCCCAGTCGCCAAGGACGGGCCACCCTCTGGTTTGTTATCGAGGGCTCCGGCGGCCCCTTGGCCAACCTGACGCGAGATCAGGTGAATGCGCTGGAGCAACCCTTCCAATTGAATTGGCAGCGACGGGGTGGGGAGCCCTTTCGCTGGGAGCTAACCCGCGTGGAGAATCCAGAGCTGCAACTGCCCCTTCTCCCTTCTCAAGAACAGGCAGGCCAGAGATGAGGGTCGAACACCAACAGGGGGAGCTGACCTTCAACTGGCGGGATCCACTGCACAATACCCCTTTGGCGGGCCTGAGCTGCATAGCGGCTGGGGAGAGGCTGCAACTGGGAAGAGGGCAGACGGCGCAGGAGGGGCTGAGTGGGAATGGGCAGAGCCCCTGTTTCTGGGTTGTCGATCTGGTCGGACAATCCGTCCTCAGAACTGCCTGGCTGCAACAGAATAACCCCTTCCGGTTGAAAAGGGATCCCTCGGCCCAGCAACAAACGACCGGTATCCAAAAGCTGGGGGCCGCCCTCCTGAGCAAGCTGAAACTCTGCCCAGCTAAAAACTCGCCGCGCCCGATCAACAGGGAGGCCGAAGCAGTAGGAGCCCAGTTGGAAAGTAATCAAGGTCTGCCGGTTTCTCAGTTGTTCTTGCCGAGCCAGACGACGCAGGCGCAGAGGGGAAAGCAGGGGCATGGACTACCTCGCCATCAAAACGCCGGTGGAAGGTGCCGAAGAGGCTGGTTGCAGCAGTTGCCGCAGCTTTTGGATCAGCTCCTGTTCCTGGAAGGGCTTGGAGAGGTAGGCGCTGGCTCCCAGCCGCTGGGCCAGTTGGCGGTGTTTCTCGCCACTGCGGGAGGTGAGCATGACCACGGGAAGCTGGTTATACAGGGGGTGGGCACGAATCTGGGCCAGCAAGCCAAAGCCATCCAGCCGCGGCATTTCAATGTCGGTAATCACCGCTCGGATGGGAATTCCTCTCTGCAAGTGCTCGAGGGCCTCTTGTCCGTCGCGAGCCTGTTCAACCCGGAACCCTGCTCTTTCTAGGGTCATGGCCAAGAAGCGGCGCACGTTGACCGAATCTTCCACCACCAGCAGGGTGGGCTGGGCGGCAAACCTGGGCTGGGGAAGGGGATCCCTTGCCGACTGACAGGGCTGATCCCGCTGGGCGAGCAGCCAGCTCAAGAGGGCAGGCGGATCCACGAAAAGAGCGATTCGCCCATCGGCCAAAACCGTACAGCCGGAGAATCCCGACGGCAGAGGCAGACCTCCCTCCACCGGGCGCAGAGTTACCTCTTGCTCCCGCCAAAAGCGATCCACCAACAGGCCATAGGGCCGGTTGTCTTCTACCACCAGCAGCACCACAGGTCGGTCGAGAAGGGGGGTCTCGTCAATTTCCCGGCGAGGCTGCCAGCGCGCGAAGCGAAACCAGTGGCCCACAGGAATTAAAGGGATCTGCTCCCCTTCCCAGAGAAAGGAATCGGCAGGCAACTGCGGGGGGATAAGCAATTCTTCCACTGCGTTGGCCGGAAAAGCCAACATCAACCCCTGGCATTCTGTCAGCAGCACGCGGGTGACGCTCAAAGAAACGGGCAGAGTGAGGGTAAACAGCGTGCCCCGTCCCGGCCAAGATTCCACCTGCACCTGGCCGCCAATTCGTTGCAGGTTGGTGCGTACCACGTCTAGACCCACTCCCCGTCCAGATAGCTCGCTGACTCGCTCGGCGGTGCTGAAGCCCGGCTGGAAGATCAACTCCAGCAGCTCCTGGGAGCTGGCCTCAGCCAGGTCGGCAGCGGAAAACCCTATCTGCAAGGCGCGGGCCCGGATTTTATCCAGACAGATCCCTGCCCCATCGTCTCGCACCGTGATCAGAGTGCGGTTGCCCCGTTGGCTGGCGGCAATTTCGATGAGGCCCTTGGCCGGCTTGCCCTGGGCCAGGCGGGTGTCTGGAGCCTCGATGCCGTGGTCAAAGGCGTTGCGCACCAAGTGCAACAAGGGATCCGCCAAGGCCTCCAAAATCGAGCGCTCGATTAGGGTGGATCCCCCCAAGACCCGCAGCTCCACGGGCTTGCCATGGGCTAAGCTCAGCTCCCGCAGCGCTCTGGGGAAGCGATCCGTCAAATCCGATAGAGGCTGCATGCGCACCTGGTCGAGACGGGTTTGCATTTGCCTGGAGAGGCGGCTGAGCTGGCGGGCGCTGCCTTCGGTCTCCTGCAGGGTGGTGTCGATATCGTGGGTTACCTCATCAATTTGCACAACGGTTTCCATCACCTCTTGGGTCAGCAGGTGCATCTCTCCATAGCGATCCATCTCCAAGAGGTCAAAGGTATCGGCCAAGGTCAGGCCGGGATCCCCTTCTTTTTTCAAGAGCACAGAAGCAGGCACGGTGGCAGCGACGCGGTCGTAGCTGCTGCGCAGGCGGCTGTTGGTTTCTTCTAGAGTGCGAACCCGCCGTTTGAACAAGCTGACCAGCTCCCGCAGCCGTTGCAGGCGACTGTTTAAGCGGTTGCGCTCCCCTATGAGCTCTCCCAACAGCTCCCCCAACTGTTCCAGAGGGCGAGCCGGCACCCGTAGCATCTCGGCAGCGCTTTTGGCCCCGGCTGGAATCGAATCCGGCAGCTCGGTGGCTCCTGCCATTGCAGGGGGAGGGGCTTCTGGCGGGGGGGAAACTGGAGGCTCTGCCGGATCCCAGGAGCTGGGGAGAAGAGCGACCTGACCGACCAGCACCAGGGCCTGCGAGCGTCGCCAAGCTTGTAAAGCCGCCTGAGCAACGGGCAACACCTGCTCCTTGGCATTTGGCGGCAGCGTCTCCAGAGCTTGGACTACTGAGCCGCACAGGGTGGCAAAGGCAGGCAGATCCAACATTTCCCCCAGCGCCCCCAGCTCTTGGGCAGCAATGAGAAACTCCTCCCGCAAACAGGGCTGCTCGGGGTGGGCCAGCACACCTTCCAACCGCTGCAGACAGGCCTCCACCTCGGTTGCAAACAGCAGCACCCGCATATCGCCCCCGGCCTCTGCTGCCAGGACTTGGACGTTGTCCTCAGGCTGCAACTCTCCCAACTGCTCTCGCAATTGATCGAAAAGAGGCTGCACCCGCTCTGCCAGCCAAGATTCGTCCAAAAGCCGTTGCTGGCGGTGCTGCTGGGCTATTTGGCGCATGCAATCCAACGCCGCCAAGAGGTTGCGCTCCACTGCGGGGTCGGCTTTTTGGGGATCCACCTGCAAGATCTTGAAACCATCTTCCAGGCGATGGGCCAAGTCGCTAAGCACCGGAAAGCCCATCATGGCCGCCCCGCCCTTGATGGAATGAGCAGCCCGCAGCAAGCGATCCAAACGGGGGCGATCCAAACTCTGGGATCCCAGGCCCAACACCCCTGCCTCCAGGGTGTCGAGGTAAGCCTGGGCTTCGTCCAAAAACTGCAGCCTAACCTGCCACTCGCGTGGGTCGAGGGAAGTGGGATTCGGCCCCATGCTAAACCGCCTCCCCCACCTTGAAGGTGGACACAGAAGTCTGCAACTGACGGGCAACCGCCACCGTAGCCTGGAGAGAGTTGGCCACCTGCTGCGAGGCTGCCGCCGTCTGGGCGGCAATGTTGGCGATTTGCTGCATCAACTGGCGCACCGTTTGAGATGCATCTGCCTGGGCATCGGTGGAGCGGGCAATGGCCTGAAAGAGCTGGTTCACCTGCCGCGAGACTTCCACAATTTGTCCCAGGCTCTGCTTGGCTGCTTCCACCAAGCGGGTTCCCTCCACCACCTGGCCGGTGCTGGTTTCCATCGCCTGTACCACCTCGCCGGTTTCCCGTTGGATCCCTTCCACAATGCGCTCGATCTCGCGGGTGGCTTCTGCTGACTGGGCCGCCAGTGCCCCGACTTCCTCGGCGACCACCGCAAAACCTCGCCCTTCTTCGCCGGCACGGGCTGCCTCGATACTGGCGTTCACCGCCAAGAGGTTGGTTTTCAGCGCAATCTGGTTGATCAAGGACACCACCTTGGAAATCTGCTGGGAAGATTCCCCCAGCCGCTTCACCTTCTTGGCCGTTTCGGCCACCGTTTCCCGCAGTTGCAGGATGTTTTGCACTGTGCGATCCATAGTCAAGCTGCTGTTGATGGCCGTGGCGGCGGCAGATTCGGCAACGGTGGCGGCCTGTTGGGCTTTATCGGCTACCTCCTCGATTGAGAGCGTCATTTGCTCGACAGAGCGCAAGGTCTCTTCGATTTGGGTGGCCTGTCGGAGAGCGGCTTCGGCCAACTCGCGAATGGCTGCCTCGTCACGACCAATGGATTGGTTGACTTGACCGGCGGCCTGCTGCACTTGAATCACGATGTCGCGCAAGCTCTCGATAATGACGTTGAAAAAGTCCGCCATGATGCCAACTTGTCCGGCTGTTAGCTGCGCCCGCACCGTGAGATCCCCCCGCGAGGCTTCTGTGACCTCGCTGATAAGCTGCAGCAGCTCTCTTTGCAGCGCTTCCGACCGCTCCCGTTCCTGGGCGGCCACGGCTTTTTGCTCCAGCGCCCCCAGGTTACCCAAAGCTTGACCCAGGCGGTTGGCCAGCTCTGCCAAGGTTTTCTGTTCTTCGTCAGACCAGCTCTGGCTTTGGGCGCGGCCTATTGCCAAAAAACCGTAAAGCTCATCGCCACGCACCACCGGCGCTATCATCTCGGCTTTCAGTTGGGCTGTGGCCAGCCTCTGCAGGTAGTCGGCGCCCAGATCTGGCCTAGGCACCGGGCCAAAAGCGTAAACTTGCCCGCCGTGGAGAGCCTGCTGGATCGGAGCCGGGATCCTGCGGAGGAGGGTGCCCAAGGTGTCGGGCAGGCGGCTGTCGTGAGATTCAGCGATAACCTGCGCCTCTTCGGGAGCGGTCAAGCGATAGAAGGCCACTCGTTCGGCACCGAAGCGCTGGCGCATCTCGCCCAACAAGTCAGTTAGGGGATCGATCAGCTCTTGCTCTTGGCGAATCCGGGCAATATCGGCAAACCGCTGGGCCAGTCGGGTGTCGGAAACTTGTCGCTCGTAGGTGGCGTTGCGTTCCCGCACAAAGTTGCGCACCAGGATCAAAATGATCCCCCAGCTCAGCAGCAGAATCGGGAAGCTGATGCCGGAAAAGATCAAAGCCTGCAGCAGATTTTGCTCGTAAAGCTGGACGCTGGCCTGAATGTTGCTGCGAATGGCCTCCAGGGTTTGGTTGATCCCTTCGGCGTAGATGCGCTTTTGCTCTTCGTACTCAGGGCTGTGCAGCAAGTTGAAAGCCCGTTCCTGCTCGCCGGCCCGAATCAGATCAAAAGCCTGCACTTCCCACTCCACCAGCTTGATGTTGGCTGCTGTGGTTTTGGCTGCATAGGCTTCGTAAGAGGCGGGATCCAATTGCTGAATCTCCGCCAGCACCTCATCCAACTGAGGGACATGGATGTTGTAGCGCTCTTCCCAGGACAGATCCCCGCTGGCAGCGGCCATGCGGGCAGACATGGTCAAGACTTCATCCAAATAGATCACCTGATCGCTCAGGTTTTGCAGGGTGAACTGCCGCGAGATCGCCGGCTCGAACTCGAAATAGGTGCGGGCTACGCTGCCGGCAGAGACGGCAAACAGCAGGGAGCTGATGCCCAGAGGAAAACTGATTGCCAGGGCCAGGCGGGATCCCGCGACTTTGCGTTGGGGCCGGGAAGATGGAGCAGGCCTGAGAAAGAGGGGACGGAAGGAAACCATAGAATTTTGCCTTTAAGTGAGGGTAAGTCGGGGAAAAGGTCGCCAAGATCAAGGGTTTGCCGAGGAATCAACTGAGTTGAGCTTTTGGACAATGGCAAGAGGGTCGAGCACCCAGAGAGGCTCATCCCCTTCCAACACCAGCCCTTTGCAAGAGTCGTAGAAGTTCTCCAGTCGAAAGTTGTTTTGTGCTGCCTGGGCTTTTGTTAAGGGTTGGATCTCCTCGGCGGGCACTCGAGCTACTCCTTTCACGTGTTGGGTTGCCAGGCCCAAGCCTGTTCGCACTGGCGATGCAGAGCCCCCAAATTCTGGGCGCATCACCACCAAGTGGTGTTCGGGCTGCCCAAAGTCCAAGGGCTCTAGGCCGAGAAATTGCGGCAGATCCAGTCCCCAGAGAATGCGATTGCGATAGTTGAACAAGCCCAGCACCCATGCGGGCTGGTTGGGGAGAAGGGTAAAGTGGTGCGGGCCAACAATTAGAGCTTCCTGGGCAAATGCCATGGGCAAAAGGGCCCGACAGTCTACCCCCAACTGTAGATGTAAGTACAGCTCGCCGGTACGGGTAGAAGTAGGGTTGTGTGGGGAGAAAGCTACCGCCATTGCCGTTCTCGCTCTGCCAATTCTAAGACATCTCCTAAGAACAATTCGTGATAATCACAGGGATCCTAACTGGAGGCGCAGCTCAGCAAGGACAGGAGTGGCAAAAATCATGAGCTCGGGCTGAGCACTACTGATTTCACGGCCCGCAAAATGTCTTCGCGGGTAAAAGGCTTGGTCAGATAAAGATCGATCCCTTGCTTCATGCCCCAGAGTTTGTCCAGCTCTTGATTTTTAGAAGTGCAGGCCACAACGGGCAACTTTTGGGTTTCCGGGTTTTTCTTGATTTGGCGGCACAATTCCAGCCCGCTCATGCCTTCCATGACCAAGTCCGTCAGCACCACATCGGGTTTGTCGTTGCGGATCTGCTGCAATGCCTCTTGGGCGTTGGCCACCGCTACCACCTGATAGCCTTCTGAGCGGAGGTAATCGCTGATGAGCTGTCGCTCCGAGGCCACATCTTCCACCACAAGAACTTTCACCATGATCGACATCTCCTTACCTCTTTTTCGACGAACCTTTAGAGGGATCCCTAGCTGAGATAGCGAAACACCATCTGCAGCAATTCTTCCTGCCGAAAGGGCTTGGTCAGGTAATCGGTGGCACCGGCCAGGCGCGCCTTCACCCGATCGATCAGACCTTTGTGGCCTGTGACCATCACCACCGGCACATCCTTTAACACGGAGGATTTGCGGATGAGGCTGCACAATTGGTAGCCATCCACGTTGGGCATACCCACGTCCAGCAGGATCAAATCTGGCTTGAGGGTGGTCAGCTTCATCAGGGCTTTCAAAGAGTCGCTGATGGTGTGAATGACCAGGTTGTGCCCTTCCAACAACCGCTGCAACTCGCTGAGCATGGCTTCGCTGTCGTCAATACAGGCCACAATCCAGGTTTTCGAGGCTTGGGGAGATGGGCCTAGATCTGCAAGCCCGTTGGCCAGGTGAAGAGGGACGGTGGGAGTTTCTGAGGGCTGTGATTCTGTCTCAAGCTTGGCCGAGTAGGTTTTGGGCAGCCGATCAAAGGGGGGCTGGGGATCCCGCAGGACAAGGATACCGGCTTTGACCAGAGGATGTAGGCGGCGAGCGATCTGGAGGTCGTCTTGATCGAGAAGGGCGCTCAACTGGCGGAAGCTAAACCCCTTCAGTAACCGGCCTAGCCGTTCCTGTTGCTCGGCGGGAAGGCGTTCTGCCTGGGCCCGGCTGGCAAAGTAGGGCCGTTGGTAGGGGGAGGTGATCTCAGGCCCCAAAGATTGCCATGCCCGTAGCCGCTTTTGGATCAGGTCGAGCAGGGATCCCCCATCCCACTGGCCCAGGGTGGGCACGTTGTCCAGTGGGATGATCTCCTGCTGAAAGCCCCCTGGAACCAGCAACAGATTTTGCAGCACCTCCTCGCCGATCCAAGCATTCAACCTGCGCGCAGCTTCCCAAGGCAGCAGTTGCTCCGTTACCATCCAACTCAGCCCCAGAAGGTCTGCAGGTAGAGGCCCAGTCTCCTGAGCCAATAGCGCCTCCACCTGCCGATGGATGCGTAGGCAATTTTGGCGAGTCAGAGAAAAGACTTGATGGCTGAGCCGACGCAGGTGGCGATCCAAGCGCTCCAAGGGCTCCAAGCTGTGGTGAGCAAACCCCAGGCGACCTTGGTGAAACACCAATGACCAAGTGCCCAGCCCCTCCCCTTTGTCCAAGGCACTGAAATACCGAACAACTCCTGTGAAGCTGACCTCTGCGTTCAGCAGATGGGCCGAGACTTCTGTACAGACGGGGGGACGGTTCATGGGTCGAGAGGACGTGCTCGGAACAATTTCCTGCGCTGAGGTTGATGACACGACTGAAGTCTTAGCTACCCCACAAGCCGGTGAAAAAATGCTTTCCAGAATACAGTTCAAGCCCAGCCCTGACCCAGACGAGATCTTTAGATGAGCCAAGCCCAACAAGACGGCCAAGGCTGCACGAACTCAAAGGCAGTTTCAGCGTTCAATCCGTATTCAGAAAAACTCTCCTCCTGGGGAGATCGATGACTATTGCTCATCAGCCAATCTCTAAAGGTGAAGGCTAGCTCTCAGATTGTCTGCTGGCTTTCTTACTCGGGAACTTCCCACGGAAAGCCTGCAAGACAAGATAAAGGTAACCCCGATAAACCTCTTCCGTAAAAATACGGAACTTAGGTCTTCTCCAATTTCCAAAGCTGCTCCAGGTGGGCTTGGCAGCGGCGCAGCAGTTGCCGACTTTCTTCAAAGCTGATCTGCTCCAAGGCTTCGGGGTAGGAGCACCAGCGGTAGGCGGCCACCTCCTCCGGTTGCACCTGCAGGGCCGGAGGAGGAAATTGGGGCGGCAACAAGGCCACGTAGTAGGTAACGGTTTTGGCCACTCGGTTCCCCTCGGGATCCGTAAAGGTGTAGGCTTCCTGCAGCGTCAAAGGGTCAGACTGGCCGGGCAGGGTCAGAAGCTGGTAGTCGGTCAAGCCGGTTTCCTCTCGCAATTCTCGCTGCGCCGCCTCCAGGTCGCTTTCGGAGCTATCCTTGTGCCCTTTTGGGAAAGCCCAATGCCCCTTCTGGTGCTGGATGAGCAGATACAAATGCGAAGAGCCGGGTCCGGGAGCTTCCTGGGCGGGTGGGTGGGGCAGGATGGGGATCACCCCATAGGCAGCATCTATCAGCATTGGGGAACTAATCTCCGAAGAGTCTGATGGCTGGCGGCCTGGGAGCGAAGACCTCGTTGGGATCCACCTGCGGGCGCTCTACCCCCTGCAGGGGCGAGAGGGGGCGACCGGTGTCGAATTGGAAGAGATAGATGGGCAACTGGCCATTCCCCAGAGGCAAAAGAGCTAAAGTATCGATTTGGGTCAGGGCGTTGCGGCTGGTGGGTCGGGTTAGGTTGAAAGCAACGATTCGGTCTTCCAAGGAATTGTCCGGGCTGGAGCGCCGGCCCAGGCCAATGCTGAACTGCTGGTTGCCCTGCTCATCCACTCCCAAGGCCCGCACATCTCCCAACTCCGCTTGAGGAGCGCTCCCCGGCAGGCCGGCTACCACCGGCGGCGCATCCACCGGCGGCTGCGAAGGCAAAAAGCGCAACTGCGTCCCTTCTGGCAAAATGCGGTAGTCCTGGTAGTCATGCTGGATGGACAGGGATCCCCTGAACACGCGGCGGTTCAGGCCCTCCAGGGTCCAAAAGCCATAGCCCAAATTGATGCGGGTGCTCTCCGGCAGCCAGTAGCGCTCCCCTCCCTCGGGAGCTGGCACCGCCGTAAACCCCATCAGGACATAGGCCTGCCCCCACACCCCCGACAAAAACAGCAACACCTGCCGCGGCAGCCCCGACTCCGGATCCAGCCACAGCTCCCGCACCTGGCCCTCTTGGAGAGGCTCTAAACGCAGATGCTGGACAGGGGATCCCGCCAAATCCACCCGTTCTGAGGAGAGGACGCGGTAGCGGCTGGGATCCGCCTTCAAGTAAAAGCTCACCGAGGGCAAGAGGGCTTCCGGTCGGCTCACATACACCGAGTACAGCTGCAGCAGATCCGACTGGTTCACCACTTCCAATTGGCGCGAATCCAAGAGGCGGATGCGATCCCCTTCGGCTACCCAAGCCTGCCAACTGCCGTCGCGGCGGTAGAGCACATCCAACGTGGCTGTGAAGGTTTGGGATCCCTCCACCCGCACCTGCTGGCGATATTGCAAGTTGGGCAAAGGGGGCAATTGCTCTAGAGCGGCGTTGTAGCGCTCCAGCCAAGCTTGGGGATCCTGCTTAGGGCTGGCAAGAGAAGAGGGAGCCGATTGGGCCACGGCTGGATCCCCTGACGGCAGACCGACCAGTCCCGTTGCCAGGAACACCACCCCGCCGAGATAGCCCCAGCCTCGAAGGGATCCCTGCCGCTTCCTAAATTGGGAGGGTTCAGGGAACATCAGCTCACCTCGCAACACCGCTCTTGCTGCCCTTCTTGTCGCTGCTTGTGCCCGGATCAGAGCGCTTCCCACACCTGAGAGAAAGCGTTCGGAAGGGATCCCTACTCTCTGCCCGCCGATTGAGTACGCCTATTCAATGGAAATGGATTGGGGGCCGTCGGAGCGACCGGAAGGCGGGGGCTCCTCCACCCTCAGCCCCTGGGACTCCAGCCAACTGCGCAAGGGATCCTGCTTCACATCCAAACGCAGCAGGCCGCTGAGAAAACCGCCACAGAACGGAACAGGATTGCTCAGAAAGGTCTTCCAGACCTCATTCATCTCCATAGCCGCAACACCAACCACCCCCCCAATCCTAGCAAGGCCGGCAGGTGGGGATCCCCTCCCTTGGCTAGACGGCAATCAACTTCTCTCGGTTTATGTTCTGCAGCACACTAAAAATGCTGTTGCCAATGCGCTGGAACTCTTTACTGCTTTTGTCGGCAAAGTGCAACACCCAAGGAAGCCTACAGGCTTGAAAACCACTGGCGGGATGAAGCTGGGAGAGATGGTAAGTTTGTATAGCCAGAACTTCCAAAGGAGTGTTGCCGTGTTCATGGACAACTCGCAGCGGTCTTGCGCTGCCAATTGGCACCGAGGACTTCTTAATGGGCTGGCTTGTTACGAGCATAAATGACCTTCGTTCATGGTCAAAAATGACAGTGCCCATTGCAGCGTCTCTGTAGCTTCCTTTTTCCTCTCTTCCCATTCTGACTGTGCCACTTTTGCGCACTCCGACAATATCTACAGCAATTCCTTTTTTCTCCAGTTCCTCGATCGTCTTGTCAAACTCACCTCTTTGAACTAGGCCATCTCTCATCAGGAGAACCTTTTTAGGATAGCGCTTCAATTTTTTGTAGAACCCGTTGACAAGCTTGGACACAGTTTGATAAATTGCCTCGCCAGAAAAGGTTTCTCCCGTTTGTACATCAGGCAGCTCCCATCCTAAGCTCTGACCATTAGCTAGCACAGCAAAAGCGGCAGCTCCATAATAAAGTTGTCGGTTAGTTCCCACATCAAAGCCAATAGTTAGCTCAGAGCATTCAGGATGGTCGAGAGGTTCAAGCAATACGGGTTGCCACGCTGCTTTGCATAAAAGACCTAGGACAACATTGATGGCTTTGTATTTGCAGGAGTCAGCTTCAGGAGTCATAAACTGGGTTGCTATCCCTGTACGTAGGGCCTGGGTGCGAATCTCTCTCTTGAGTTTATCCGGTGACCAGGGCATAACAACCAAGACTGTTTTAATTCCTTTTTCAGCCCAGCTCTCCCAAAATCTCTGCCGGTCAAGGTCGCTTTCGGGCAAGTCTTGCTGAGTGGCATAGAAATCTATTTCAACCCTGACTCCGCTCTTCTCAGCCACCTCAAGCAGACACTTATGTACTTCGCTAGGATATTCTCGTCTATTATCACCAAGGTTTAGACATCCAAACCTGGTCTCACCTACTTTTGCGCATCCTTTGTACCTAACTCTGGCTGGGTTCTCGATTGCTTGATTGTTGCGACCCAGTAGTCTTGGCCTTGGCAGGATATAGCCCTCTATTTTCAGAGGCTGAATTCTCTCTTGGGCAATGGGAGATTTGTAGATTCTTCTTATGATAGTCTCTGCAACTTTTTTAGACCCTTGAAGTCTATATTCTAAACTTTTTCTAAAATGCTCGATGACCGAAGCACTGACTTTTTTACCAGGATTTCTAGCATCTTCTATGCTGGCCAGCATCTCCAAAGTTAAGACAGGCGATAGCCTTCGAGACAGATGGGGAAAACACCCTCGACCTGAAGATACTTCGACTACCCAGGAGCTTTCCACTTCCTCTCTAGGTGCACTGTGCTTCTGCAAATGATACTCCGCTAGACTCATGTTCAGCTCTGGCAATTGAATCTCCCACGGCGACTGTTTGGAAAGGATACCCAGATATTCCCAAGTCTGGCGTTTATCGTATGTATTCTGGACCCACTGGATCGGGACATCTGGATAGTTCTCAAGCCACTCATGCAAGGTCCATGGCGTGTAGAAATGGTACTGAACATCTATCTCTATGTACAGCTCACTGTCCTGGTTGACAACAACATCTATTCTTCTTCCTTCGTGGATTTTCCAACCCTCTCCACAATCAACTTCTTCCTTCTTCCACCAAAGTAAGCTGCCTCCTGATGTTTCAACTTCGGTTTTCCCAGAGTACAAAGATTTGAGACACAGCCGTAGCCTCCTACGCTCAAAGCTTTCGAGGGCATCTTTTTCTTGGACATTGGTGCAGTTTAGAACTCTCTGTCCAATTTCCTCTAGTTCCCCGTCCTTTGTCTTAAGTTTATCGGGGTCAACCTTTTCCCGGGCTATAATGCAGCCCTCTAGAGGAACAGCCACTACACCTAGCTGATTACAAACCCTTGCGAGGGCTTTGTGCTCTTCCCCCGGAGCGGGGAGAGGGTTTGGCTTGCAATGGTATCCGTAGAAGGTGAGATCCTCCTGAGTTAGCCTCTTAACGAAGAAGCGATTAAGAGTAACCTCAACTTTCTTCTGGAGTAAATTCATTGGCAGACTCTAGTTTCAAGTTTCTCTCTAGGATCTCTAGGATAAGCTCTAATTCTCCTGCTCTTCACGAGGGATCTCCAAACAACCCTGGCGGAGCCAAATCTCTGCTGATCGCCTCCGCCCGAAACCGACCGCTCATGCCCACCACCTGCCACTCGGCGCTGCGATTTCCCTGGCGGAAGCGCAGCCGTCGGGCTCGCAACGGCACCACTTCTACAGCTTCTACCAGAAATTGTTGGTATTCGCCCAAATAGTCTCGGTAATCCGGGGGCAAGTCAGCGCTGCTGTTGATTTGAATCCAAAACACCCGTCCTGCTTCGTTGCCATAGGCGCGGATTTGTTCCTGGCCGCGGTATTGCTCCACCCCGCGCAGCCGCTGTCGTCCCACCTGCACAGACTCAGCCCACTCCGGCAAGGGATCCCCTAAGCTGATCGACCAAGCCGGCCCGCTCAGCCCTAGCCAACAGAGCAGCAGTAGCCCCCAAACCCAAGGCCATCTGTGCAGCGTGCTGTTCCCGGTTTTCAAGGCTCGACCGAACATGGCAAGTTTTTCTCCGCAATTGAACCCAACGTTAACGTTTGGGATGGTTCAAAACAACTTTGTCTCAACGCACGCGAAAGCCGATCCGCCCGCCCTCAACATCGAAGGCAACGTCGATATTGAAAAACAGCGGCATGCCCAACAGTTGCACCCCCTGGTTGCCGTTAACAAAAATCCGATCCCGGCTGGGCGTAATGGGAAAGCCAACCCGAATGCGGTAGTCAAAAGCCCCCTCCAGCACAGCTCGCCACTCTGCCCCAGGGGGTAAGGTCGAGGTGGAGAAGGGAGCTGCCCCCAACAGCCTGACATTGAGAAAAATGTCGGAAGAACCACTGTCAAAAACGGTGGGGCTGAGAGCATTTTGAATAGAAGTGTTGCTGATGCTGTAGGCCACTTGCAAAGCCTCATCCCGCCAGATGGGTGTGCCGTCGGGAAAGCTTCCCACCTGGGGAAACTGCCGGAAATTGAAGCCGACGGTGTTGGCAGCCGTTAGGCCAACCGTGAACAGGCCCTGGGTAGAGTTGAAGCCCCCCGTTTGAATAATGTACCCAGAGCGAAAATTGCCCGGAAGACGGGTGAGCGGGCTAAACAGCTCCCGGTTGGGGCTGCGCTCATCCAAGGATGTGCCTAGGATCCCAGCGAAGGGCCGCCCTTCTCCAAACAAGTTCTCTGAACAACTGGCCACCAGGGCGTCCACACAGGTGATCCGGTCGATCAACTGAATCGTTACCGGCTCCCGACTGGGGATCCCGCCTATGCTGAAGGGGGCACGGGCCAACACGCCGATAAATTGCGTGCCATCTCCAAACGTCACGGTGGAAGGGATCCCCGTCCGCTCCAGGCCAAAGCGACCTGCTGCTGTCGCTATGATGCGCAAACCTGCCGAGCCGGTATCCAGTAACACCTCAGCTCCGCTCCCGGCCACCCCCACTGTCAGGCCCAGGAGCTTGAAGCGGCTGTTGCCCAGGGTACGCACCGGCATGGGAATCGACTCGGTTCCCGGTTGAGGTGGGAGAGGGATCAACGCAGGGGGGGAAGCTGCAGATTCCCCCTGGCCAGAACAGCCGGCACCGAGCAGCAGCAAGGTCAAGATCCCAACCAGGGCGATCACCATTCCCCAAGGGCTGTGCCAAGCCCACCCAGACCGTGGCTCATCCTTTGGGCCCGACCTCGCCTGCATTGAATACCCACACTGAATTAAAAGGAGCCTAGCCCGGTTGCAACCGGTAAACAGCACGCTCAAACCTGGGGGATTTGGATCCCGGCCAAGGACAGTGTACACAAAGCTGGCTGAGGGAGAGTGCGCAATAGCGCTGTCAACTGTGGAGTTGTGGGGCTGGATGGGCTGCAGCCTACAGCATTAGCTCCGCCTGCCAATCGACCACTTTTTGGAAGCGAAAAGCGCCTGCCAGGGCTCCCCAAACCTGTCGGTGGGTGATGGGATCCATCCCTCGGTCATGGCTGCAAAACTCGCTCTCGCTCAGGTGCAAGGTGGTCTGCAGATAAGTGGCTTGGCCGTTGCGCACCACGCAACACCGGCACCCCGGCTCCGTCGCGCCGATGAAGAGGGATCCCTGCCTCTTCACATGCACATCACACCCCTCTAGATAGGCTAGGTCGGCAGCCTGCAGTTGACTCAGTTGGTCTGCCCTTTCCCGAGCACAGCCCCGCCACCGCTGCGGCTCCAGAGGGCGGTAGTTGCGAATCACGATCCCAGCGCTTGCCTGAGTCAATTCCACCACCGCCTGCCGATAGGGATCTTCCAAATGGCCACTGTAGGCTTGCTCCACATAAAAGCCGATCCCGCCCAAAACTTGGGCCGGCAAGGGGCGGTAGGCCACTCGGATTTGGGCAAAAAACGGTGGATTCTCCCAGGCTTGCTCTTGGTTGCTGAAGTCTCCTGCCAACCAGCGCGCCATCTGCAGCAGCTCCGGGGAAGGAGTGCGATCCGACTCAATAGACATAAGCGGGCATCGAGAATTCTGTAAAGGTATGTACCGAAAATCTCCGGAGAGCAAGGGGAACCTTCTCAGATTTTGCCCCAACCTCAGGCCCGACCGAGGATTGCAGCAAGTGTTAAATTATGTATCCTTTATGAGAATGTTCGCTCCGATACTGAAAATGGATCCCTTGCAAGCTGCAAAGCCGCGATCGGGGCTGACATCTTTGTTCATGTTGTAAAGCTAGGCAAAGAAACATTCTCTTTTGTAAAAAACTACTCCCGCGAAGGACAGGGAGAACAGCCTGGGATCCGAGATGGGAAGCAGGTTGGAAACCGATCTAAGACCTTTTGCGCGAGGTAAAGCCGATTTACATTTTTTGATTTCATCGCTTCTTGCCTTCGCGGTAGAAAAAGACTGGAAACAAGGCGAGCCAGCTTCTCCTCGTCTGCCCAGTTGAGGTTGCCAGCAGCGGCTGAGGCTCCTTAGCCCAAGTCCGATCCCTTGGATGAAGGCCTGGATCTGGGAGCGAGCTTCGCTTGCTCATCTTGGTTCTATCGGCTTCGATCCCGTCGGCGGTTCTGTGAGTTAAACAGCACCTCTCGGCACTGGGGATCCAAGCGGTGTTGCATTCCTGGCCGGCAGGTGCTCTCTTGTCCGCTGCAGGGAATGTGGATTCATAACCTCTTTTACTTTCGCTAGGGAGATTCAAAACCATGAACGATGTATTTGGCAAAGTGGTTGCACAAGCTGACTCCAAAGGCGCTTTTTTGGGAGAGAACGAGTTTGCCGCTCTCCAGCAGGTAATTGCCGAGGGGAACAAGCGTTTGGACGCTGTGAACCGCCTCACCAGCAATGCCTCCAAGATCGTGACCGATGCCATCCGTCAGTTGTTCGCCGAGGAGCCCAATTTGAACGCTCCCGGTGGCCCTGCCTACCCCAGTCGTAACGTAGCCGCCTGTATGCGGGACATGGACATTATTCTCCGCTACATCACCTACGCAGTGGCAGCCGGAGATGCCAGTGTGCTGAACGAGCGCTGCCTAAACGGCCTGCGGGAAACCTATCAAGCCTTGGGCACCCCCGGCAGCTCAGTGGCCAACGGTATCCAAAAGATGAAAAAGGCTGCAGTGGCTGTGGTAAACGACCCCAACGGCATCACCCGGGGTGACTGCAGCGCTCTGATTGCCGAAATCGAATCCTACTTCGATCGCGCTGCTGCCGCTGTGGTTTGATCCCTTGTGGACTGAAGTTTCTGTTGTGTCCGGATCCAGTTGTGAAGACCTCTCTGGGATCTAAGACAACTCGGGTTGGCAGGGGATCCCTGGAAAAGTAACCTGTTTTGCAGCGATTTTGCAGTTGAGACTTTGAATCTTTTGCTTTGTTTTTTGCATTGAGCTTGAGTTAAGTAAAGGAGCGTTTTGAATCATGCAAACCCCAATTGTTGACGCCATCGCCACTGCCGACAGCCAAGGGCGCTACCTGAGCAACAGCGAATTGCAGGCCATCAATGGCCGTTTTCAGCGGGCTGCCGCCAGCATGGAAGCCGCTCGAGTTCTGAGCAGCCGTGCCGACGAGCTGGTGCGCGGTGCCACCGAAGCCGTTTACGCCAAGTTCCCCTACACCACCCAACCCGGTGGGCAGTGCCACACCCAAGCCGGCAAAGACAAGTGCGCCCGCGACGTGCGCCACTACCTGCGCTACATCACCTACTGCTTGGTAGCCGGTGGCACCGGTCCTCTGGACGAGTATCAGTTGGCCGGGATCCGCGAAATCAACGCCGCTTTTGAGCTCTCCCCCAGTTGGTTCATCGAAGCCCTGCGCTACATCAAAGCCAACCACGGCCTGACCGGGCAAGCGGCCACCGAAGCCAACACCTACATCGACTACGCCATCAACGCGCTCAGCTAAACCCTTGGCTTGGGATCCCTCTAAAAGGGCGACGCCGGCTAGCCAGTTGGCTCATCCCATAAACCAGGGGGGATGGCGAGGAAAGGTTGTTGAGGGCAACGGTGGTGAGCCTGCTACGTTGCGGAGAGATACGTTTGACCACGTGGGTTTGCGGATCAGTCTCCCCAATAGGAAGGCGCCACTGTTGCTCTTCTGCAGCTTGGGGCTGCCGATTTTTGATTTCTAATTTTAGTTTTCGATTTCTACAGTCGTTTCAGGCTAGGGTGAGACGCCTGGGCTATTGATCGCGCCAGCGGGACGGAGTCCTTGAAAAGCCTTTTGGCCCCCTGCATTATTGCTCCGCAACGCCGACGCGACGACGCAACCAACACTTTAGGTGTGGGTGCAATGTCCTAGCTTGAATCGAAATGACCCTAAACGCAAGCTTGTTCTCAATCTGTGTCCATTCAGTTCAATCGGGGGAATTAGCATGAGTGCAATTACAGCGGCAAGCCGGATGGGGATCCGGGGCATTACGGAGACCACCCCACTGGAGTTGCGCCCCAACGCCAGCCAGGATCAGCTCAATGCGGTGCTGCGGGCCATCTACCGTCAGGTGCTGGGCAACGACCATTTGTTTGGGGCCGATAGGAAGGAGCTAGCCAGTGCGGAATCGCTGCTGCGCCAGGGCAGCCTGACGGTGCGGGAGTTTGTGCGATTGATCGCCAAGTCCGAAGCCTACAAAAAGCGGTTTTTCTACCCCAACTCGCAAACCCGGGCCATCGAGCTCAATTTCAAGCATCTGCTGGGACGCGCTCCCACCAGCCCCAAAGACATCGCCCGCCATTTGGACATCTACCAATCTGGCGGCCACAGCGCGGAGATCGATTCCTACATCGACAGCCCAGAATACCTAGAAGCTTTTGGAGACAACATCGTCCCCTACCCGCGTGGGTTTGAATACCGCAAGGCCCATTCCACCCGCGACTTTACCAATCTCTTCGCTCTCTACGGGGGCTACGCCAACAACGATCGCTCCCAAGGGCCCAGACCCCGTCTGATGATGCCTTTGGCCACCGGGTTTACCCCGGCCATTCGCCGCATTGGGGTGCGGGGCCTGCTGCCGCCCAGCCCCATTTCCAAACACCTGGGGCCGCCAACGGGCCAGTCGGATCGCATGTTCTGTGTGGAAGTGACCCGACTGCTGAATCCGCCTTCGGCGCTGGCCACTTCCAGCCGAGTGCGCAAATCCAACCAGCAGATTTTCGTCTCTGCCGATCAACTGTCGGCAACAATGCAGCGGTTGCTCAAATCGGGCGCCAAGATCGTCAGTGTCCGCAGCGCTTAATCCCTTCTCGGTGTCCTCTCCGTTGTTGATTCCATGACCACTGCTGTTCCTCTGGATCCCAATCCGTCGGTGGATCTCACCCCGGCTGGACAAATCGCCAAGCTGCGCCACGGGGATCCGGGGGAACGCTACTATGCGGCTTGGTGGCTGGGGCGCATGCGCATTGCCGAAGGGATCCCGGCCCTGATCGAGGCCCTGGCCGATGAAACGGATCGCACCGCTCAAGGGGGATATCCGCTGCGGCGCAACGCTGCTCGTGCTTTGGGTAAACTGGGATCCCTCGCCGGGATCCCTCCCCTGAAGGCGGCTTTGTCTTGCTCTGATGGCCAAGTGGTGGCAGCGGCTGCCCAGGCGCTGGTTGAGATTGCCCTTGCCAACAACCTCAACAGGGATCCCGACGAAGTGGAAAAGCTGGGATCCGCTTTGCTAGAAGGGCTGCGCTTTGTGGAGCGAGGACTGCAAACAGAAGCCCAAGCCGCCCTAGAGGCCATTATCGAGGCTCTTGGACAACTGCAGGTGGCTGCTGCCCTGGAGCCAATTCGTCCTTACCTAGAGCACACTTCCATTCGCTTGCAATGTGCGGCGGCGCGGGCCTGCTATCGTCTCACCGGGGATCCGGCCTTTGCCCAGCCTCTGCTGTCGGTGTTGGATCACCACAACATCCATCTGCGGCGGGCTGCCCTTTTGGATTTGGGGGCCAGTGGCTATTTGCCGGCAGCACAAGCCATTGCGGTGGCGGCGGTGGAGGTCAACCTGAAGCTCCTCGCCCTCAAACAGTTGGTGGAGATCAACCTGGAACAACATCAAAGGATCCCCGGTGCTGAGCTGCAGCAGGTGCTCCGACTGATCGACGAGCTGCTGTGAGCGGTGGTGCTTCTGGGCCCTTGCTGTTCACATTAGCGGGACGGAGTCCTTTGCAACTGACCTATCAAGGCATTGCCCATGAGTTTGTGCATCCCTCTGCAGCGATTCAAAGCCGTCAGAATCTGTCCGCTCGGCACCGGGGTTTGAGGTGGAGCTGGCCAGCTCAATCCCTAGCCGTGGCGCTGCCTCAGTCTTTCCCCCTCACCTATCGAGGTATTGCCCTCGATCCTGGAGCAAGGGTGACGGCAGGGATCCCTGAGGTGCAAGGGATCCCCTCAAGTTTCCTCTCGGAAGCACTTCATGACCTTGGTCGAGGAAACCCAAAGGACGCCGTCCCGCTGACGCGACCGGGGGGATGAGCATTTGTTGCAGCACCTGGCACAGGAACGGCAGCTGTTGGCCTGACAAGCTCGCTGCCTGCCCAAGGGATCCAGCTAATGCCCGACAATTGCCCAGAAGGGTTCGATATTCCCGATAATGGGAAGCGGCTCCTGGGATTCAAAGAGGGATCCGGGATCAGTTTGTTGTTGAGGCAGTGGTTGGGGTGCAGGACACAAGGTAATGGAGGAGTCTGCCACTCAGGAAGAGATCCCTGGGGGATCTCCTTCAGCAGGGCCATCCCGTTCGTTGATGTCGGTGGCGGGCTTGGTGGCCGGGGCGACCTTGCTCAGTAAGGGCATAGGCTTTATTCGCCAAGCTTTGATTGCAGCAGTGTATGGCTCGGGGCCGGAGTACAGCGCCTTCGGGGTAGCCTACATCCTGCCCGGTTTTCTGTTGATTCTGCTGGGAGGGATCAACGGCCCTTTTCACAGCGCCATCGTCAGTGTCCTCAAAAAGCAGCGGGATCGGGACAGGGAGGATGCGGCTGCCTGGCTGGAATCCATTTCCACCTTGGTAGGCTGCCTGCTCCTGCTGGTCAGCTTGGGCCTTTGGTGGGGAGCGGACTGGGTGGTGCGCCTGAATGCGCCGGGAGCCAGCCCCGAAGTCCATGCTCTGGCCGCTGCGCAACTGCGGATCATGGCCCCTTTGGCCTTGCTCTCGGGGTGGATTGGCATCGGCTTTGGAGCGCTGAATGCTGCCGAACACTACGCCTTGCCTGCCCTTAGCCCGCTGATCTCCAGCTTGGCGGTGATCGGGATCCTGGTCACGCTGGGATGGACGGGGATCCCAACTTTGCTGGCCTGGGGCGTGCTCATCGGGGCCATTGCCCAATGGTTGGCCCAAGTTCCGCTCCAGATGCGGTTAGGGCTGGGGCGACCGCGCCTGCGCTTTGAGTGGGGATCCCCGCAGGTACGGGCGGTGGGCTTGCTGATGTTGCCGGCGGTGATCTCCTCCGGGATGATTCACATCAATGTTTATGTGGATCTGTTTTTTGCCTCTTTCGTACCTGGGGATCGCACCATCGGCAACTTGGGATATGCCCAGCTTCTGGTACAAACGCCGCTGGGGATCCTCTCCAACATGGTGCTGGTGCCCTTGATGCCTCTCTATGCCCAGTTGGCAGGGGATGGATCCCGTTGGCCGGAGCTGCGCCAGCGTATCCGCCAAGGGCTGATGCTTACGGCAATTGTGACCCTGCCCCTGTCGATGCTGTTGGTGGCTTTGGCCGAGCCCATTGTCCAAGTGGCCTACCAGCGGGGGCGCTTTACGCCGGAGGTGACACAAGAGGTGGCAGCCCTGCTCATGGCCTATGGTCTGGGGATGACCGGTTACCTGCTGCGGGATGTGCTGGTGCGGATCTTCTATGCCCTAGAGGATGGGGCTACGCCTTTGCGCATCAGCAGCATGGCCATTGGCCTGAATGCCCTACTGGACTTTCTATTTTTGCCGGCTTTTGGAGCGCCGGGCATTGCCCTGGCCACCGCCGGCGTCAACCTGATAGCCGTGATCGGACTGGGGATCCGCCTCCACCAGCGCCTGCCGGGGATCCCTTGGCGGGAGATGGGACAAGCCCTACTGCCATTGCTGGGGAGCACCGTCCTGGCCGGGGGACTGAGCCATTGGCTGTGGACCCAACTGCGCTCCTACGAGATTGTGGGGTCTCCCCTGCTCACCGCCATCATTTGGGCCGGGCTGGCCGCGGGTTTAGGTCTAAGCTTGTTCGCCGCCGGAGCCCTCTACCTGCGGATCCCAGAAGTGGAGTGGGTAGCAGCCCGACTGCGGAAACGGGTAGGACGCCGGGGGAGCAAGTTGGCAAGCCGGAACTAGCTGATAGCTTCCAGGTAATCTCGCACGCGGTTGCGCCGCTTCGGCTGACGCAGCTTCTGCAGGGCTTTGGCCTCAATTTGCCGCACCCGCTCTCGCGACAGATCCAAGGCGCGACCGATTTCCGCCAGCGAATAGGTGCGCCCATCCCCCAAGCCGAAACGCATGCGGATCACATCCCGCTCGCGGCTGGTGAGATCCGAGAGCAACTGCTGCAGATCCCGGTGCAGGGCTTCCCGCATCATGGTCTCTTCTGGAGAAATGTCGTCGGTTTCCAGCAGATCCCCCAGTTCGGTGTCCTTGTCTTTGCCCACCTTGGTTTCCAGAGAAACCGAGCGGGGCACGCGTACCAACAGCTCGCGTACTTGAGGCGGCGTCATCTCCAACTCGGAGGCGATGTCTTCGATGGTGGGGGTGCGGCCCTTTTCCTGGGAGAGCTTGCGCTGCGCTTTTTTGATCTTGTTCAGCTTCTCGGTGATGTGGACGGGCAGGCGAATGGTACGGCTTTGGGTGGCAATGGCACGGGTAATGCCCTGCCGGATCCACCAGTAGGCGTAGGTGCTGAAGCGGTAGCCCTTTTTCGGGTCGAACTTTTCCACCGCTCGCTCCAGGCCCAGCGTACCCTCTTGGATCAGATCCAGCAGCTCCAAGCCGCGGTTTTGGTATTTTTTCGCCACCGACACCACCAGGCGCAGGTTGGCCTTGATCATGTGCTCTTTGGCACGCTTGCCAATCCGCTGAATCTGCTGCAGCTTTTCAGGGGTCAGTTGCGCCCACTCGGGGTACTGGTTGGCCTTGGCCACCCATTCCGCAAGAGTGGGATCCCGTCCCAACTCTTTCTGCAAACGCAGACGCAAATCCAAGAGCTTCATGTAGTCTTGGACTTTTTGGGCCAGGGCCACCTCTTCATCGCGCCCCAAAAGAGGAACACGACCGATCTCTTGTAAATAGAGACGCACCAGATCGGTGGAGCGGCGGGTTGGCTCCTCTTCCAGAAACTCGCCATCGGCCAGATCCACCTCTGCTTCTTCGGCAGCATCGAGGAGATCGGCGGGGCCATCCAACAAAATGTCGTTGAGTTCAGGTTCGTAGTTAGACATGTAGGGTGTTGCTGATGTAGCGACAGGGGTAGGCAGTTCAGTGGGCTGAGAGAGGAATGGTCAGTGATGTGGAGCAAGTTAAGCTTAAGTGTTCCCCAACGGTAACTTCGCGCCTGCTCAACGCCTTACAGCAGTCAGAGGAAATCATACATTGACCTCTTCCTCAACCGGACCTCCTGCCCATGCCCCATAGGGAAAGGCTTAAGTAGCAGCGGAGGGGTCACACGGAGAGCGTGAGCCCCTTATCATAACTTAATTATAGTTGCATTTCTCAGCCCAGAGACATGAGAGCCAGCGTAGGATCCCCCCAGTTCAACCGTCACCGCCACTGCGAAAAAGCGTATTGCCCTCAGGGTGAACCCAGCAGCTCGTCCTTGGGGGAAGTAACCCATCCATCCTAGAGGGTCTAAACTTCAAAGGTAGCGTGTAAATTGCTTTGCCTATTCCAATCTATTCGATTCTATTCGATGAACTGTTCCCATTCACCTATCCCACCCAGCTGTGGGGGAGCCAGACTCCCCGAACAGGTCAACCCCCTTCCTCTGGGCGGACTGGGCTCTGCTCAGGCACTTGGGTTGGCCATAGCCCCGCTGACGGGGGAAAAGGTTTCAACCTTGGCGTTGACGACTCTATTGGCCATCGGTCTATTCTTTTTTCTGCGAGCTGCGGGCAAGGATCGCGTGGAGAGTCGCCTCTACTTTAGCAGTCGCAGCCTGGAGGAAATGGGATCCGCTCTACGGGAGCACTTGGAAAGGCGCGGCTATCGTCTCCAGTCCGCCGATGCCGAGGGGATCGCCACCTTTGCAGGGCAAGGTCAGGCTAGCGTGGGGCTGGCCCTTTTTTTGACGGGGCTGGCGGGGACGGGACTGGCCTGTTTGGCCTTGGTGCTGCAGACCCTTGAGCCGGGGTGGGGAGCTTGGCCCTGGATGGTGGTGCTGGCTTCTCCTTGGGCGGGTTGGTACTACCGGCAGCGCAACCAACGCCCGGAACAAATCCGCCTGAAACTGCAGGAAGCCGACGAGGACTCCGTCCCGCTCCCCTTCTGTGGACAGCACGGTTCCCCCACAGCACCAACGCGAACGGCCCCTGGATCCCATCTGTGGGTGGAGGGGCATCGGGATGAGCTGGATGGGCTGGCTGCAGCCCTGGGGTTGCAAGAACGGGATCTGGATTAGGGGTAGGGGAGTCTAAGGCCAATCGGGAGAGAGAGGTGCTGGGATCAAAGACAGTTGATCCCCAACGGCGGAATCGGGGCTGCGATTGGGAGCGGGCTCTTTTTTGCAGTTCTTCTGGGCAGGTTGGCTTTTCCCTTGGTTTCTCAAGCCCAGGCCGATGCGGCTGTGTTTTTCCACCAAGGCCAGCACCTGTTCGGCCCGCTGGATTACCGGCTGGGGCAGGCCAGCCATGCGTCCCACCTCGATGCCATAGGAGCGATCTGCCCCCCCAGGCTGTACCTGGTGCAAGAAGATGATGCGATCTTGCAATTCCTTGACCACCACCTGAAAGTTGGCCACGTTGGGCAGCAAGGTCTCCAGTTGGTTGAGCTCGTGGTAGTGGGTGGCAAAGACCGTACGGGCGCGCACCTGAGTGGCCAGGTATTCCGCCACCGCCCAGGCAATGGAGAGGCCATCGAAGGTAGCGGTGCCTCGGCCAATCTCGTCCAGCAGCACCAAGGAGCGCTCGCCGGCGTGGTTGAGGATGTTGGCGGTCTCGTTCATTTCCACCATGAAGGTGGACTGGCCGGTAGCCAGATCGTCCACAGCGCCAATGCGGGTAAATACGCGGTCGCAGAGGCCCAACTCTGCCCGCCGCGCGGGGACAAAGCTGCCCATCTGGGCCAGGATTTGGATGAGCCCAATTTGCCGCAGGTAAGTGGACTTGCCGGACATGTTGGGCCCGGTGAGGACGATGAGATCCGGGCCGTGGGGGGATCCCAGCTGCACCGAGTTGGGGACAAATAGGCCCTGAGGCAGGGATTTTTCCACCACCGGGTGGCGACCCTCCTCGATCATGAGCCGGCGGTCTGTTGTGAGGAGGGGACGGGTGTATCCCTGCTGCACGGCCACTTCCGCCAGGCCAAACAGAGCATCGACGGCAGCCAGGGTCTGGGCCACTTGGCGGATGGCTTCGGCCCGGGATCCTGCCTCTTGGCGCAACTGCACAAACAGCTCGTATTCCCGCTGGTTGATGTCGGTTTGGGCTGTGAGGATGCGGGCCTCTTTTTCTTTGAGCTCGGGGGTAATGAACCGCTCTTCGTTGGTCAGGGTTTGCTTGCGGATGTACTCTTTGGGGACTTGGTGGGCCTTGGCGCGGCTGATGCTGAGGTAGTAGCCGAAGGCCTTGTTGAAGCCCACCTTGAGAGTGGGGATCCCAGTGCGGTCGCGCTCGCTTTTTTCCAACTGGGCAACCCACTGGCGGTCTTGCTCCACCTGCTGCCGCAGCCTGTCCAGCTCGGGATCCACGCCGGCTCGGATGAGGCCCCCCTCGGTGAGCACAGGGGGAGGGGAGGGCAGGAGGGTGTGCTCGATGCGTTGGCCCAGCTCAACCAGGGCGGGATCCACTTGCTGTAGGCTCTGCAGGAGGGGGGTTTTGGCCTCAGCCACCAGCTCGGCCAACTGGGGCAGTTTGCCCAAGGAGGATCCCAAGGCCACCATCTCGCGCGGGTTGGCGGTGCCCGATCCGACGCGGTTGGCCAGCCGCTCCAGGTCGTACAGAGAGTCCAGAAGGGATCCCAGGCGGGCCCGCAGAGAAGGGTTTTCCAAGAGCTCCTGGATGGTGTCTTGGCGGAGGCGAATTTGCTCCGAATCCCGCAAAGGCTGCATTAGCCAGCGCCGCAAAGTGCGCCCCCCCATCGCTGTGCGGCTGCGATCCAGCACCCAGAGCAGGGATCCCACAAAAGCCCCCTCTCGGATGGTCTGGGTGAGCTCCAAGTTGCGGCGGGTTTGGGGATCCAAGATGAGGTAATCCGTCAACTGGTAGGTGCGAGGGGGAGGCAGGAGTGGGTGGCCTCCCTGGGGAGAAGGCTGCAGCAGGGTCTTTGGTGCTACGCACCGCTGAGGCGAATGGGTTTCTTCTAAGTAGTGCAAAAGCCCTCCCGCTGCTCGCACCGCCAGAGGCAATCCCTCACAGCCCAATCCTTCCAGAGAGCGCAGGCCGTAGGTCTGCATGAGGTTCTCCCGCGCCACCGCCAGTTCAAAAGGTTCGGCTGGGCGCAGGGTATAGGCGTATTGGTTGGGGAGACCCAGGGGCTTCTGGGGATCCCCTGGACGGATGAGGCCTAGTCCCAGCCCCTCCTCGGTGGGCAGCAAAACCTCTGCCGGCTGCAGCCGGGCCAGTTCCTGCTCCAGTTGCTCTTGCCCCTCGCTCTGACACACCCAGAACTCGCCGGTGGAGATATCCGCATAGGCTAGGCCCCAGCGGCAGGGAGCCTGCTTCGATCCTTTGAGCCGCACGACGGCTGCCAGGTAGTTATTCTGCCGCGCCTGCAGCAGCTCCTCTTCGAGGACGGTGCCAGGGGTGATCACCCGCGTCACTTCCCGCCGCACCAAGCCCTTGGCCTGATCTGCCGGCTCCATCTGGTCGCAGACGGCCAGGGCATAGCCTTTGGCCACCAACTGGGCAGCGTAGCGGTCGAAAGCATGGTAAGGGATCCCGCACATGGGTACCCTGCCGATGGCTCCGGCCTCCCGCCCGGTGAGCACCAGCTCCAGCTCCCGCGACACCACTTCCGCGTCCTGGAAAAACATCTCGTAGAAATCCCCTAGGCGGTAGAGCAAGATGGCGTGGGGATACTGCCGCTTCAGCTCTACGTAGTGCTGCATCATGGGGGTGAGCAGGGCAGGATCCACCTCTAAGGCATCCCAAGTAGGCTCGGCGGAAGAACTCATGGCATCAAAACGTGGGCAAGCAATGGGCTGAAGGTTCGGAGTCTAGCCAACTCGGGCCGACCAGCTTGGGCCATTCTAGATCCAGGTCTAGATGAAGTTTGAGACGTTTCCCCAGCCCTTCTCCCCTGATTCCCATTTCGCGGTTGGTTGCCATGACCTCGCTCAGGGTAGTTGGATCCCCCCTGAGGTAAGTCTGAATGGCTGGGCAGAGGCGCTGCCCGGTCTTGTCCAAAAGCCCTGAAGCGCAAGAGGGAGAAATTTAGGCACAAGCTATTGAAACTGACTTGCAACATCCAAGAAGCCTTGCTATTCTAGCGACTACGTTTTGTTGAGTTTGACTTTCAATAAAGCTCGGGAGGGAGGCCTGGCCAACTTGGCTGAGTTTTCCATCCCGCCCTTGCGGGCGGAGGGGGTTTCTTGGCCTCAGAAGGCTCTCTTCCTGGGCAAAGCTCGAGAGGTTTTCCCGGTGCTGGTCGATCGCGAGTGTCCGTATACAGAGGTTGAGGGGGGCAGAGGCTGGGGGCAAAGAAAGCGGCTGCTCTCGCCAATCGGTTTGACCTGTTTGCTATTGAGTTTCATTTTCCTAGTACTTTTGGTCTCGATTGCTTTGGGATCCGTTCCCATGACTTTCCCAGAACTCTGGCAAGCCCTGTGGGGGCAGGGGGATCCCATTCGGCAGACGATTGTTTGGCAGTTGCGGCTGCCGCGGGCGCTCTTGGCCCAGTTGCTGGGGGCGGCTCTGGGGATGGCAGGGGCCCTGTTGCAGGGGATGCTGGGCAATGGGCTGGCGGATCCCTACCTGCTGGGCATTTCGGCGGGGGCGGGCCTGGCGGCGGTGGGGTTGCTCACCTTGGGAGAGTGGACGGCTTGGGTGCCCCTGGCCGCTTGGGTGGGCGGGGTGCTGACTACCGTGTTGGTGTACGGGTTGGCGCGTACTCCCTCGGGACTGGCGGTGGAGCGGCTGATCTTGGCGGGGGTGGCCGTCAGCGCCCTGTTTGGGGCCATTAGCTCCACCTTGTTGTTGATGGCAGATGACCGGGTGCAGGTGGCTCTCACCTGGTTGATCGGCAGCTTGAGCGGGCGGGGCTGGCCAGAGGTGCAGGTGGCCGGGGCGTATATCCTGGTCGGCTTGGGATTGGGATGGGGGCAGGCGCGGGCTTTAAACCTGCTGAGCTTGGGGGAAGAGATGGCGGTGAGCTTGGGGATCCCTCTGGCGCGGACGCGGGTGGTGATTGGTCTGGTGGCGGCTTGGCTGGCGGCAACCGCTGTCAGTGTGGGGGGGGTGATCGGCTTTGTCGGTTTGGTGGTGCCCCACATGGTGCGGCAGGGGGTGGGATCCGATTACCGCTGGCTGTTGCCCCTTTCTGCCTTGGCAGGGGCGACCCTGCTGAGCGGTGCCGACATCCTGAGCCGTTTGGGCCCGATAGAGCTGCCGGTGGGGATTGTCACCGCTGTGATGGGGGCTCCCTTTTTCGGCTGGCTGCTGCGGCAGCAGGGGGCGGGGCGATGAGAGAGCCCATCCTGCAGGTCGAGGACTTGAGCGGGGGCTACGGATCCCGGACGGTGGTGCGACAGGTGAGCTTCAGCGTGCAACAGGGGGAATGGCTAAGCATTGTCGGCCCCAATGGTTCCGGCAAATCGACGGTGCTGCGGCTGTTGAGTCGGGTTCTGATTCCCCAAGCTGGGCGCGTGTACCTGGACGGTCGGGATCTGCACACTCAACTCACTCCCCAGCAGGTGGCCCGGCAGTTGGCTCTTTTGCCCCAGCAGCCGAGGATCCCGGCAGGGCTGACGGTGCGGCAATTGGTGAGTCTGGGGCGTTCTCCCCACCAGCCCTGGTGGGCGTGGCAGTTGACGCCGGCGGATCGGCAGCGGGTGGAGTGGGCTCTAGAGCAGACGGGACTGGGATCCCTGGCGCTGCGGCGGGTGGAAACCCTTTCGGGGGGCGAGCGGCAACGGGCTTTTCTGGCGTTGGCTTTGGTGCAGGAGCCGCAGGTGTTGCTGTTGGATGAGCCCACCACCTTTTTGGATCTGCGCCACCAACTGGAGCTGCTGGAGCTGTTGCAACGGCTGAAGCAGGAGCAGGGCCTGACGGTAGTTACGGTGCTGCACGACCTGAATTTGGCCATTCGCTACAGCGAGCAGATTGCCTTGCTGGGATCCGGCCAGATGCAGGCCCTGGGGTCTCCCTTGGCGGTGTTGACCCCCAGCCGGGTGCGACAGGTGTTTGGCCTGGAGGTGGAGTGGATCTCGACTCCGGTAGGGCCACAGCTTTGCCCCCTGCGCAGCACAGCTCCAGCGGCAGCAAGGCTCCTCTCCCTGCCGGTGTCAGGGTGCTGAGGGAGGGTTTGTCCGGTTTTGCAGTGAATTTTCCCTGTTGTGGATTTCGAGGAGCATGAGAGGTTATGCGCGTGAACGGTCGTTGGTGGCGGGTGGTGAGTTTGGGGTTGAGTTTGGGAGTGGGCTGGGGATCCCTGTCCCAGGCTCAGCCCAATGCCCGGATCCCTGATTCGACAACTCCGCCGCTGTTGGCCCAGGCCACCCCTGCACCGACCACCCTGCCAGAGCAGATTAGGGAGCTGGAGGCGCAAATCGAAGCTGCCCGCCGGCGGGGGGATCAGGCAGAGGTGGAGCGGCTACAGGCCGAACTTCGGGCTCTCCAGCAGGAAGGCACGCCGATCTTTAACCTGCAACAGGTCACCGTAACCGGTACTCGCACCGAGCGCACCTTGGCCGACTCGCCCGCCAGCATTACCGTCATCGACCGGGAGCGGTTGCGGCGGGAGCTGGTTCAAAACATTCAGGATCTGGTGCGCTACGAGCCGGGGGTGAGCGTGCGGCGCAGCGTTCGCTACGGCCTGCAGGACTTCAACATCCGCGGCCTCGACGCCAACCGGGTGTTGATCCAGGTGGATGGGATCCGCCAGCCGGAGCGATTTTCCTTCGGCCCCTTCACCATTGGCCGGGATACCTTTGAGCTGGAGACCCTGAAAACTGTAGAAATTATCCGCGGCCCCGCCTCCACCCTCTACGGCAGCGACGCGCTGGGGGGTGTGGTGACCTATACCACCCTGGATCCAGCCGATCTGCTGGGAGAACGGGACAGCCATGTGGGCCTGTCCAGCCAGTACGACAGCAAAAACCAAGGGTACGTCAACACCCTCAGCTTGGCGGGTCGGCAGGATAACTTAGAGGCCCTGCTCATCTACACTCGCCGCGACGCCAGAGAGCCGGATATCCAGGCGGATCCCAGTTTCAAGGATCGGCAGACGGTGGAGGGAGACAATGTTCTGGCCAAGCTGGTCTATCGCTTCAGTCCCTTTGACAGCCTCACCCTGACGGCGGAATACTTCCACAACCGCACCACCACCACCTTTTCGCCCCGCAACCTGGATCCCGGCATCCGCCTTTTCAGGGAGAGCATTGAGACCGAGCGCAGCCGCCTCAGCTTGGAATATCGCTACGCCAACCCCGATACCCCCGCTTTTGAGCTGGCCACCGTCCAGATCTACTACCAGCCGGCCCGCACCCAGGAGCCCAGCGTGGAAGAACGCACCCTCACGGTACAAGGTCGGCCCGTGCCTGTGCGTCGGGATACCTTCAACGAGCTGGTCAGCAACATTTTAGGAGCCAGCCTGCAGGCCCAAAGCCGCTTCCAAACCGGGGATCTCTCCCACCGCCTGGTGTATGGCATGGAGATTTCCACCACCCGCAACGAACGACCCCGCAACCGTTTTCAGACCAACCTGCAAACCGGAGCGGTAACCCAAAACATTCCCCCAGACACCTTTCCCACCAAAGATTTTCCCGACTCGGACACCGTCCGTTTTGGGCTGTATGTGCAGGATGAGATCGATTTCGGCGGCGGCAACTTGACGTTGATCCCCGGCATCCGCTACGACACCTACAACCTCACCCCCAGTCCCGATGAAGCTTTCCTCAAAAGTGGGTCAGAAGCGGCCAGCCTCTTTGCCGATGCCGTTTCCCCCAAGCTGGGCCTGGTGTGGAGGATAAACCCCAACCTTACCTTTACGGCCCAGTACAACACCGGCTTTCGGGCCCCCCAATACAACGAGATCAACAGCGGCTTCACCAACTTGGTCAGCCCCTTCTTTCGCTATCGCACCCTCTCCAACCCCGACTTGCGCCCGGAAACCAGCCAGGGTTTTGAAGTGGGTTTGCGAGGGATCTACCCGCAGGCCAGCTTCAGTTTGGCCGCCTACTACAACACCTACAACGACTTTATCGAGGCGTTCCGGCGGGTGGGATCTGAGCCCTCGCCCCCCGGCCCCCCCGGCAGCCCGCCGCCCCCGCCGGTCATCCTCTTCCAGAGCCAAAACGTCAGCCGCGCCCGCATCTACGGCGTGGAAGCGACAGGGCAATATTTCTTCAGCCCCGACCTAACCGGCTGGAGCCTAAACGGCAGCTTTGCCTGGGCGGTGGGGGACAATCTTACAGAAAACAAGCCCCTGCTTTCGATTGAGCCGCTGACGGCGGTGCTGGGGCTGCACTACGACGATCCCAGCCAGGTGTGGGGGGCGAGGCTGGTGGCCACGCTGGTGGCGGATCCGCGGGATCCGCAGCGGGAGGTGGTGCAAACCAACCCCAACGCTCCCCCGCAGATTCCCTTTGTGCCCAGCGGCTATACGGTGGTGGATCTGCTGGGCTACTACAACCTGGACGACAACTGGCAGCTCAATTTCGGGGTGTTCAACCTCTTCGACGAGAAGTATTTTCTCTACTCCGAGACCCACACCCTCTTTGTCGGCCCTGAGGTGGAGCGGCGGGCCCAGCCGGGGCGCCATGTGGCCCTCAGCTTCTCCAGCCGCTTCTAGGACTCCCCGCCAGCCGTGCCCATCGAGATAGCCCCGAGCCATGCTCGCCGAACCCCCCACTCACACCAACCGGGGATCCGCTTCTTCGGGGAGGGGATCCCACCCTCGGCTTTTGTGGCGCCTGCAGATGGGGTATTGGCAGCAGGCAGGCATGGCCTACGGGGTGGGTCTGGCCTGGCTGGAGCTGGGGCTGTGGGCAATGGGGCGGCGCCAAAGATCTGGAGGACTGCGTTGGATCGGCTGGGGGGAGAAGCTACTTAGGGAGGCGCTGCTGGCGGGCTATTGCTCCCTTGCCCTCTCAGTTGCCTGCGCCTCGCTGGAGGATCTCCCTGAGTTGCCTGGGCAAAGTCGGGAGCCCCGCCCGATGCGCTGGGAGACTTTGCTCTCGCTGCTTCTGCATCTGCTGGGGCTGCTGGGATGGGTTGGGTGGGGATTTCGACCTCTGCTGGAGCCCGAAGTGCGGATCCCGGTCACGCTGTGGCTGGAGGATCCGCTGCCGCCGCAGCTTGCGGCAGAGGCAGATTCGGCCTTGCCCAAGCCGGCAGGGGAGCCGAGCGACCCGGCCCCGGAATCACCTCCCGCGGATAACCCACCCCCACCGGCTCCTGCGCCTCAGGAGAGAGTAGAGACCACGGCCGTTCCCAAGTCTGAGCTGGCTTTGCAAACGCCGCCCCCCACCCCTACGCCTGTTCCCACAGCAAAGCCGGAGCCGACCCCTCCACCCACGCCGATGGCCGCACCAACCCCTCCTCCGCCCTCCCCAACACCGACGGTCACCCCCTCACCACAGCAGCCCCCTCCAACTCCGGTGGCTACCCCCACGGCTGCACCTGTGGCCGACAGGCCGCCCCCCGTGGCTGCTACGAGCGCTCCCATTCCCCGCTTCACCCCCCTCATCCAAGGGATCCGTTCGGGTGGCGGGGGCACTGCTTCCCCCGGCGGGAGCGAGGGATCTGGATCCAGCGCTCCTGGGACGGGTGGCCTCGGTGGATCCCAAGCGCAGGGTTCTGCGCCGACAGCGGCAGAAGGGGCCGGGGAGGCATCCTCCCCCACCTCCTCGCCCGCAGCAGTGGCTGCCAGGCCGGACATCCTGGCCCGCCCCATCCCGGGGCGCAACCCGCCGCCGCAGTACCCTCCCCAAGCCCGCCGCCTCAACCAGCAGGGGCAAGTGCTGTTGCGGGTCAAGGTGGATGCCCAAGGGCAGGTGCAGCAGGTGGAAATTGTCTCTTCCAGCGGCTTCCCGGCCCTGGACAGGGCCGCACAAGAGGCGGTGCAACGCTGGCAATTTAGCCCCGCCTTGAGGAACAACACCCCGATTGAGTCGTGGGTAACGGTGCCGATTCAGTTCACCCTCAATTGACTGTTTTGGAACTGTTTTGGAGATCGTCCATGCCGTCTTGTCTTTCTCGCCGTCAACTCCTTGTCTTGGGCCTGGCCAGCCTGGGGGTTTGGGGAATGGGTCGCTTGGCCCGCGCCCAAAGCCAGATCCCGCCAGCTCCGGTTCGGCGAGTGGCCAGCCTCACCACCTTGACAGCCGATATTCTCTATCGCCTGGCTCCGGACAAGCTGGTGGGGATCCCGTCCGGGCGCTTGTTGGAGGCGGATCCCCGCTTTCAGGGCATAACTCGGCTGGGGCTGGGCAACCAACCTAACCTGGAGCAAATCGTGGCCCTGCAACCGGACTGGGTGGTGGGGGCCAGTGGCTTTCACACGGCTTTGGGAGAACGATTGCAGGCATTGGGGATCCCCACCTATCTCACGCAGGTGGACAGTTGGGCTGCCCTGGAAGCAACCATCGCCACTCTGGCTGCTGCCTTGGGGGCGGATCCGGATCCCTTGCTGCGGGAGTACGGATCGCTTTTGCCCCAGGAGCTGCCCCCAGTTCGCCCCAAAACCCTGCTTTTGGTGGGCACCCAGCCGATTCTCTCTCCCAACCGGCAAAGCTGGGCCGGGGATCTGCTGGAGCGCTTTGGCGCCGATAACCTGACGGCTGCCCTGCAAAGCCAAGGGCAATTTCGCGGCTATGTCACCCTTGCGGCAGAGCGCATCCTGGAAGCCAACCCCGAGGTTTTGTTGGTGGTCAACCCGGAGGCGGCGGATCCCTTGGCCTTTTTCCGTTCCCGCCCCTTTTGGAATCAACTGCAAGCTGTTCAAACCCAGAGGGTCTATGGATTTGACTACTACGGCTTGGTCAACCCCGGCACCCTGGAGAAGATTAGAGCGGCCTGCGAGCAGTTGGCCCGGATTTTTTCGGAGGGCTGACCCAAGGGAACGCGGGAGATAGCCTTCCTGTTTGAAATATCTTGAAATATCTTTCTAGTCCAAGCTGTAGCGGGTGAGGCGCTGCACCTGGTCGGGGGTGAGGCCCAGCTCTTGGGCAATCTGGGCGGCCACCCGATCCGGATCCAGCTCCGGAAATTCAAATTCCAGCTTGCGCAGGTGGGGATTGGTGGTAGTCACCTCCACCTTGGTGTAGCCACGGGAGCGGCGGATCTCCGCCTGAATGGAAAGAATATCCAGAGCCAAGGTGGCTTGTTGCTGGCTGCGAATCGCCAAAGGTTGCTCTAGCCGGCGAGGACGGCTCAGCGCTTGGCCCGTCACCCACTCTCCCCCCGCCACAAAAAGAAGCCCTGCCAAGGGCAGCACCAGCCAAAAATCAAACCCTAGATCTTGCCACCGATGGATTTTGGGCCACCCCACCGTTGTTCTCTCCCTTGCAGAGGGCTATTTCCGTGATCCATCCTAGCCTGGGCAGTGGGAACTGGCCGTCTTGGTCAACGGCGCACAGGACGATGCGAATTTTGCTGGTGGAGGATGACCCGGAACAGTTGGAGCCTTTACAGGCTGCCCTGTCCAAGTGCGGCCACGTGGTTGACTGTGCCAAGGAAGGGGAGATGGCTGCCTGGCTGATGGAGGAGAAAGCCTATGATCTCCTGATTTTGGATTGGATGCTGCCGGGGCCAAGCGGGATCCAGCTCTGTCGGCAATACCGCCAATCGGGGGGATGTGCGCCGGTGCTGATGTTAACTGCCAAAGACGCAACATCGGATGTGGTGCAGGGGTTGGATGCGGGGGCGGACGACTATTTGGTCAAGCCGGTGGATCTGGTGGAGCTGCTGGCACGGGTGCGGGCTTTGGGACGCCGTTCCCCCCAATGGCAAGGAGACAGCCTCAGCCTGGGATCCCTGCACTTGCACTTGGCCAGCCTGACCCTAGAGCGGCAGGGGAGGCAGGTACAGCTTTCGGGCAAGGAGTTTCAATTGATGGAATACCTGATGCGCCATCCCAACCAGGTGCTCAGTCGGGGCCAGATCGAGCAGGCGGTGTGGGAATGGGGCTGTGAGCCGGAGAGCAATGCCGTGGCTGCGTTGGTGCGGCGGTTGCGGCTACGGTTAAAAGAGGTGGAGGCCCAAGATTGGCTGGAATCGGTGTATGGCCAGGGGTACCGGCTGCGCATAGCCTCTCCAGAAGAGAACCCATGAAAGCAGTTTCTAGGGGGTGGCGATGGAGGTGAAAAGAGCTGAACACAAGCATTCTCTCCCATGGCTGGGCTGGAACTGGGTTTCCCTGGCACACCCCCTTCAGCCGCACCTGGGGCAGAAGGCTGCGACAAGAGGGACGGGATCCCTGGTGTTTCACCACAGCCGCCGTCGCTTGGCCCGCAGCTTTGCCGGGGTCATGGGGGGGATCCTGCTGGTGTTTGCCGCCGTCTTCTACCGCTTGGAAGTGGAGAACCAGTTGCAGGCTTTTGACGAGGAGCTGCAGGTTCAGGCCGGGATCATGGCGGCAGCCATTAAGTACGAGCTGCGCCAGGGGCAGTGGCGGTTGGTGTTGAACGAGGTGCCCTTTTTGGGGGGGAAAACCCAACCCCTCGACCATCACTTGGCCTATGTGCGCTGGTTCGATCCTGCTCCCGGCACCGGAAGGGAAAGCTTGGGATCCCTGCGCCAGTACACGGGATCCCGGCCTCCTCTGGAGCTGTTTGACTTGGATGGCCCGCCTCACCATCTCCAACTGGGTTTCCAAACGGTGGAAGGAGAGAGCGGCTTACTGTTGCGCCAGCTCACGCTGCCGGTGCAGCAGGAGGAAAAGCTACTGGGCTACTTGCAACTGGCGGTGCCCCTGGAACCGCTGAAACTTACCCTGGGTCGCTTGCGCTGGGGGTTGGGGATCGGGATCCCGCTGACGCTGGCGTTGATCGGCGGGGCCGGCTGGATCTTGGGGGGGCTGGCGATGCAGCCGATTCGTCGCTCCTACGAGCAGTTGCAACGCTTCACTGCCGATGCTTCCCACGAGTTGCGCGCCCCCCTGGCCGCCCTGATGAGCAATGCTCAAATGGCTCTGCTGGCCCCGGAACAAGCTCAACCTCGCCTGGAAAAGGTGGTGAGCGGTGCCCGCCGCCTCAGCGTGCTGATCGATACCTTGCTGCAGTTGGCCCGCCAGCAGGGATCCCTGCCCCTGGAGGATCTGCCGCTTCTGAATTTGCGAGCGCTGTTGCAGGAGCTGAGCGAGCAATACCGCCCCCAAGCTGAGGCCCTTGGCCTTCACTGGCAATGCCACCTGCCTGAGACGGATCTTTCTGGGGGTTGGCTTGTGCGGGGGAACGCTGCCCTGCTGCGGCAGGCCATCGAGAACCTACTGCGCAATGCCCTGCAGTACACCCCTGCAGGCGGCACAGTGCAGGTGAGCCTGGAAAGCCAGCGCCAGCGCGCTTACCTCCACGTCAAGGATACAGGCATTGGCATTCCCCCCGAGCATCTGCCCCATCTGTTTGAGCGGTTTTACCGGGTGGATGAAACCCGTGCTCGCCATACGGGTGGGTTCGGTCTGGGCCTGGCCTTGGCCCAGCAGATCGTCACCGCCCATCGGGGATCCCTGCGAGTGGCCAGCCAAGTGGGAGAGGGATCGATATTTACGGTAGAGCTGCCCTTGTCATCTTCACGTCATTTTTCTCCGCCATTCTCAAGATGAGCCGCGATAACCCAAACCGGCTTGTCCTGTCGATTGGAGTCTATGACCAATGACGATTCGTTCCTCTTTTGCTCGCGCTCTGGGTTGTTCTCTGCCGATTTTGGTTCTGCTCACCCCCCTGGTGCTGGGATCCCCGGCGCAAGCCCAGCGGGGCAGACGCTCTGCTCCTGAAGCCACAGCTCCCCTTCAGGTACAGCCAACTTGGCAGCGCCCGCGGGATCTTGAGCGAGCCAGCCGCGATCTGGCTAAGGCGCAGCGACACCTGGCCGAAGCCAGCTTCCTCTCTCAGCGGGGGTCTTCCCCAAAGGCTGCCCGCCTTTTGGAACACGGCCAGGAGAGTTTCACCAACGCCCAAGCCTCACTTGAGGCGGGGAACTTCTTCGCCGCCCGCGAGCAGGCCAAAGCAGCGGAAAACTTAGCCAAAGCAGCCAAAGTTCTCTACGAAGCGGAGCTGGGTTTTATGGGTCGCCCTGGCCGTTCCTTCTTCGAGGCCGCTTTCCGGGCTCAGGAGTACCTCAGTCGGCTACAAGCAGAGATGACCTTCGCCAACGTCAACTCTGGCAGCGTCTCTAGCCTGCAGAATCAAGTGCAGAACCTGTTGGGCAACGTGAGTACGGATCCCGGCAGCTACACCTTCGCCGACTACAGTCGCAGCAAAGCTGCCCGCTACTTTGCCCGCGCAGCCCTCCATCTGTTGGCGGCTGAGCGCCTCGGAGGGGTGGCTGCCCTGAGTAGGCGCTGATCTGGCCTACCCTGAACTGAGGGGATAGAAGGGATCCCTGCTGGCTGAGTCTTCGGGGTTAACCCCTCTACCTTCTCTTGCCCCTGCTGCAGTTGGGTTAAAGTGAAAGCCCCCAGAGCGGGGGCTGTTCTTCTCGAATACTGACTGATCGCGTCTTTACATCTCCCTTGGTGTACCTGCGTTTCCTGCACCTGTGGCACTTTCGCAACTACCGGGAGCAAGGGATCACCTTTGACGCGCCCAAAACCATCCTGGTGGGGGAGAACGCCCAGGGCAAGACCAACCTGCTGGAAGCGGTGGAGCTGTTGGCCACCTTGCGCTCGCGGCGGGCCAGCCGGGATCGGGAGCTGGTATACCAAGAGGAGCGACAAGCCCAGATTGCCGCCACGGTGGAACGGCTGGGGGTGGCCCACGAGCTGGTGATGGAGCTGCGCAGCAGCGGCAGGCGATCCCTGAAGGTGGACGGGCAGGTGCTGCGCCGCCAGGCGGACTTTTTGGGACAGGTGAATGCCGTGGTGTTCTCCAGCCTGGATCTGGAGCTGGTGCGAGGGGGGCCAGAGGCGCGGCGCCATTGGTTGGATGGGGTGTTGCTGCAACTGGAGCCGGTTTATCTCGGCCTGGTGGAGCAATATCGCCAGATCCTCAGGCAGCGCAACGCCCTTTTGAAGCAGGATCCCAAGGACTCTGTCCCGCTAACGCAAGCGGCTGCTGGCGTTCAGTTCTCGCAGATGGCCTTCTGGGATGCCCAACTGGCCACCACCGGTAGCCGAATTATGCGCCGCCGCGCCCGGCTGCTGCAACGGCTGGAGCCTTTGGCTGCTCACTGGCACCGGGTCATTAGCGGTGGACGGGAAACCCTGACCCTTACCTATCGACCCCAAGTGCCCCTGCCGGATCCCCAGGCCAGCCCCGAAGTGATCCAAGCCCAGTTTTTGGCCGAGATCCGCGCCAAAGCCGCCGCCGAACACTCCCTGGGCAGCTCTCTGGTGGGCCCCCATCGGGATGAAGTGGAGCTGTGCATCAACGGAGCCGCCGCCCGCGCCTACGGATCCCAGGGGCAGCAGCGCACCTTGGTCCTGGCCCTAAAGCTGGCCGAGCTGGAGCTGATCGAGCAGGTGGTCAGGGATCCGCCCTTGCTGCTCTTGGACGATGTGCTGGCCGAGCTGGATCTGCAGCGGCAAAACCAGCTCTTGGAAGCCATTCAGGAGCGCGTGCAAACCTTGGTTACCACCACCCATCTGGGATCCTTCGACGCCAGCTGGCTCAAGGCCGCCCAAATCCTTCAGGTGCAAGGGGGGCAGCTTTTTCCCAGCAAAACAGGGGATGGGATCCCGTAGGACAGACCGGAGCTCTGGCAGTGAGGGAAACCCTATCTGGGAGGGGGGCTGGGGGTGGTCGCGTCAGCGGCGCCGAGCGCTTGGGCTTTACAGCCGAGCGCGATCCAGGCTGCGGTATTGAATCGCTTCGGCAATGTGGGTGGGGGCAATGGCCTCCGCGCCCTCGAGATCGGCGATGGTGCGGGCCACCTTGAGGATGCGGTCGCTCCCCCGCGCAGACAGGGCCAACTTTTGGATGGCGCTTTCCAAGAGCTTGCGACAGGGATCCGAAAGGGAGCACCACTGCCGCAGGTGGCGGGATTGCATCTGGGCGTTGCAGTGGATCCCAGGCTCGTTTTGAAAGCGCTGCCGCTGCCGTTGTCGTGCCCGCTCCACCCGCCGCTGCACCGCTTGGGAAGATTCGCCGCCCTGGGCGCGGACAATTTCTTCCGGCTTAAGGCGGTTGACCCGCACCTGCAGGTCGATGCGATCCAGCAGCGGGCCGGAGAGCTTGGACCAGTAGCGCTCCCGCTGTTGCGGCGTACAGGTGCAGGGGTGAACGGGATCCCCGTAGAAGCCGCAGGGACAGGGGTTGGTGGAGGCCACCAGGGTGGTTTGGGCGGGAAACTCTAGGGAAACGCGGGCGCGGGAGATGGTGACTTTGCCATCTTCCAGGGGTTGGCGCAGCACCTCCAGCACCTCCCGCCGGAATTCCGTCAGCTCATCCAGGTACAGGATGCCATGGTGGGCCAGCGAGATTTCCCCGGGCTTGGGGTAGGGGCCGCCACCCACCAGCGCCACTGCCGAAGCCGAATGGTGGGGAGCGCGAAAGGGCCGCTGGGCGATCAGGGGGGTCTGGCGTCCCAGGTGCAGGTTTTGCCGCAACAGGCCGGCTGCCGAGTAGATGCGGGTGATCTCCAACATCTCTTCCCACTGCAGCTGGGGCAGAATGCCGGGCAGTCGCCGCGCCAGCATGGTCTTGCCCGCTCCCGGGCTGCCCACCAGCAACAGGTTGTGCCCGCCGGCTGCCGCGATCTCCAGAGCCCGCCGGGCATGTTCTTGCCCCTTCACATCGGCCAAATCCAGCAGGGGTTCCGTTTCGGTTGGCAACATCTGTTCTGGCTGGATCCGCACCGGCTCAACTCCCTCTGGGTTTTGCAGCCAGCCCACCACCGCCGCCAAGGAGGGCAGCCCATACACTTGGATCCCTTGCACCACCGCTCCTTCCGGCCCATTTTCCTGGGGTACCACCAGGCGGCGGATCCCCATCTCGGCAGCGCTGGCGGCAATAGGCAGAACCCCGGCCACCGGGCGTAGGGTGCCGTCTAGGGCCAATTCCCCCACCATCAGGGTGTTGGCCAGCGCTTCCCCCTCGATCACCCCGGAGGCCGCCAAGATCCCGATGGCAATGGGCAGATCGAAGCTGGGGCCCTCTTTGCGCAGATCGGCAGGGGCCAAGTTGACGATGATCCGCCGCTGGGGTAAAGCAAAGCCGGAGTTCTTGATCGCCGCCCGCACTCGCTCTTTGGCCTCCTGAACGGCAGTATCGGGCAGTCCCACCAAGGTGATCTGGGGCAAGCCACCGCCCACATCCACCTCCACCGTAACCTGCACGGCCCGGAGTCCCAGCAGAGCGGCAGCAGTGACTTGGGCAAACAATGCTGTCACCTCCCTCGGATAGTTCTTTTACCCTTTGCACAAGTGGCCGCAGGCCTATTCTGTCCCAACACGTATCCTGGCCGAAATTGGGATCCCCACGCTGCCGGCTGCATTTGCCCAAGGAGAATGTCACAATCATCTCAGGTTTTTCCTGCCCCCAAGGAGGCACGTCGGTTTTCGCAGTCGCAGTCTTTAATGAATGCGGGATCCCGGATCCGAGCTTGCCGAATGGCTCAGGCTTGGGTTGGCTGTTGCTGCCGCCTTTGCGCAGCACAGCAGCGGTGAGGCTATGTTCTGACCAGGATGGGAACCCCCAGGGGGGGATAGCAGGGATCCGGATCCCTCTGATCGCAGCCTGCACCTCCAACCCAGATTTCCCCAGCCATTTGCCCTTTGGCAGAGGTCAAAAGGCGGGCACACCCCTCTGCCGACAAGCCAACAGAGGGACGACCCCATCTCTAGGAGGCTGATGCCGGTGGTCTTTCCTGCTGCTGAACCCCCTTTCGAGCGTTTCTCTGGCTCTGGGAAAAAGCGCGCCCTAACCTGGAATGAACTGGAGGAGCAGGTGCAGCAGTTTGCCCAGCGCTACCGGGGGCAGGTGGTCCAGCTCAGCCCGCCAGAGCTGGCGGTGGCGCTGCAGGAGTTGTCGGAGCTGACGCAGGCGCTCGCCCTGGCAGCCCATCTTGCCGAGGGTTGCGAGAGCAGCAGCCTTCCAACAGCGATCCCGGCTGAGGCCGAACCAGAGATGGCCTGGACGAAGGCAGACCCCAGCTGGAGGGATCTGGAGCGGGTCATCTCCCTGCAGAGCCAGCTGTTGTTTTTCCCCCTGGAACTGCAATCCCTGACCGCCGTTCCCCTCGGCGAACCCGCAGCTGAGACGCCGCAGGAGCGAGAGGATCGGCCCTCGGATCCCTTGGCCGCTGCTTGTGCCGAGCCGGAGCTGCGCCCCTTTCGCCAGTTTTTGTGTCGCCTCCTGCAGCAGCGGGGTCACCAACAACCGGAGCCTCTGGAGTGCCTGCTCCACCAACAGTACCCAACAGGAAGGTTAGCTTGGCGGCAGTTGTGGCAAGTGACCCTGAACTCGCCTGCTGCGCTCCCAGAGCACACTCTTGTCCAGCTGCAGAGCTTACAAACTCACGCCAGCGCGGAGATCCGCTGGGTGGCCTACCAGCGGCTAGTCCAACACCTAGAAGCCCATGCCGATCTGGGTGGGTTTATCCTCAGCACCCTGATCCGCGACCACCTGTGGGAGGCCCAATGGCGGGGCTATGACTCTGCTGCCGAGCTGTATCTGGCCCGCCAGGGCCTGACTCAGACCTTTTTGGAGAACCTATTGGAAGGGATCCGCGATCGGTTTGACCTGTTCCAGCACTATTACCGCCTCAAAAGCAGAACAATGGGACGTTCCATTCGCATCTGCGATCTGCATGCGCCCTGGGGGGATCCCGTGCCGCCCCTGACCTCTGCTGAGGCCACCTCTCTAATCTGGGCAGCCCTGCAGGACTTCTGCCCCGAGTGTGCGGCCCAGGCCAAACCCTGGCTGCTAGAAGTCGGCTCGGCAATCGAGGCAGACAAGCCCAATCGCGCAGCGGGCGCAGCCTTTCGCCCCGGCGAAACGGAGTTCTCGCCCAGGTCGGGAGAAACGGGATCCGGCGGGAGCGAGCTCCTGTTGAAGGTTCTTGCTATCATCAGCCAGCGGCTCCGGCCTGAGGATCCCCAAGTTTGGCTGGATCTGGAGGAGATGCAGGGGAGTTCCGCACTGCTGCCGCGAGCGTGGGGGGTGCAGGCTCACACCGTCTTTTTGCAGCAAATACTCCTGGATCACCTGGTTGCCTCGGCAGTGGGATCCCCTCGCATGGGCAGGCCTGCTCTTTACGACCCAGAGGGGCAAACTGCTCCGCAGCGCTGGCGGGAACGCTCCGGCAGCCTCCAGTTGGCCCAGGCCCTGTTGATACACCATTTGGAAGCCCAGTTGCAGGCGGTGTTTTACCAGAGCTTGATCAGTCGGCTGGAGCTGATTCTCTATCGGTCGGGGCTCCCCGCATGGGAAAATGTGGCAACCTATCCTCTTTGGGTGAGCGAAGAGTGGTTGAAGCTGTGTCAAGAGCTGTGCGGAGATGCGGTGGAACTGTTGCCGGAACACCAGTTTTACTGGGTGGGGATGCCGGAGCTGTTTCTCCACCCCTTTAGTGCCTATCAGGCTAGCCTTGCCAGCCTGGTGGCCTTGGCCTGTCACCGCCGCTATCACAGTTCTCCGCGCAACTTTCTGCCCCACTACCTCCGTTGGTTGGCCAGCCCGCCCGGATCCCTGACTTTGGAAGAAACCACCCAGCTGCTGCAGGCAGATCTGAGCGACCCAGGGGGAGTGTTGCAGGCGCTGGAGGAGCTGGAGCATTGGATCGAGACGCTAGAAAAGCTGCTGGAAGAGAATCCAGATCACTGAACCAACGATGACCCACCCTTGTTCTCTTGGACATAGGCGTGCTCTGCGGCGGGAAGAACTCTGGAACCCTGTACCCGACTCCTGCGAACCCACCCCAGCGGAGCCAGCCGTTAAAGCGCGTCCCTTCCTAAAATGGGCAGGGGGAAAAGGGCAACTGCTCAGCCAATACGAACCCTTTTTTCCTCGCGCCTGGAACACCTATCACGAGCCCTTTTTGGGGGGTGGAGCGGTCTTTTTTCATCTGGCCCAAGGGATCCCATCGGGTTCTCGACACTTTGTTTTGTCGGATATCAACCCTGAGCTGGTAAACGTGTATTGCTGCGTGCGGGATCAGGTGGAGGAGATCATTGCCCTGCTCAGCCACCACCAAGCCCACCACAGCCGGAACCATTACTACACCATCCGCGCGGCTCGTTTCGAGGATCCGGCGCAACGGGCTGCCCGCCTGCTGTACTTGAACAAAACCTGTTTCAACGGCCTCTACCGGGAGAACTCGCGGGGAGAGTTCAATGTTCCTTTGGGCCGTTACCGCAATCCCCGCATTTGCGACGCGGAGAACCTACGGGCTGTGGCACGGGTTTTACAAGGCGTGGAGATCGCGGTGCAGCCGTTTTGGCAGGTGCTCGAACGAGCCAAACCCGGGGATTTCGTCTATTTGGATCCCCCTTACTATCCCCTTTCTGCCAGCAGCAGCTTCACAGCCTACAGCCGGTTTGCCTTCGGCGAAGCGGAACAGATCCGCCTGCGAGAGGTGTTTGGAACCTTGGCCGACCGAGGCGTGCAGGTGCTGCTCTCCAATTCCGATTGCCCCTTCGTGCGGGAACTGTACCGGGATTACCCCATCCAGACCATCTCCGCCAGCCGTGCCATCAACGCCCAGGGCCACAAACGCGGCCCCATCACCGAGGTCTTGGTGCTGAGCCATCCCAGCCTGGCCTCTGCCCGTAGTGGGCCGGAAGGGATCCCGTTTTGCCCCAGAACCGTCTAAGGTGGACGCGATAGCGGTGCGGAGCACAATGGATGAGCAGGTCGAGATCCGAGGCGGGATCTTGAGCTTGGACACAGTGAGACCACGGGGACAACAGCGCATGGATCCACGAGAAATTGAGGCGTTGGTACGGGCCGCCCTGCCCGGTGCGAGAGTACAGGTGGAAGACACGGTCGGCGATGGCCACCATTTCCAGGCCATTGTGGTGGCGGAACAATTCCAGGGCTTGCCCCTGATCAAACAGCACCGGCTGGTGAATGAGGCCCTGAAAGCCTACCTGCAGGATGGCCGCCTACATGCTTTGGCCCTGCGCACCTTTACCCCCGCTCAGTGGGAGCAACTCCAGGGGCCGGATGGCTGATCGCGACAGCAGGACAGAGTCCCCTTGAGCCAAGAGGGTCATTTCCGGTCGCGCTGGGCATCGCCTCGATTCCCGGCTCCTCTCTTCCTTTGGGAAAGGGGCTGGAGCTGTCGCAAACGGGAATCCTCAAGGGATCGCCTCAAAGCAGCTTGCAATAGCCATAACTCACCTCTAACCAAAGCTGATCCGGAGCAGGGAGAAATCATCCTCAAAGTCCGTCCGCCCCTGAAAGGATTGGGCCTGATGGATCACCTGATCCAAACTATTGCCAGCGCCCTTGCTCAGCAGGGCTATCAAATTGTCCAGCCCCCAGATTTCTCTCTGGGGGTTTATGACTTCGTAAACTCCATCACTGAACAGGTAGAGATGGCTGTTCTCGGGGATCCGCACCTGATCCCTTTGAAAAGTGAGGTCGGGCAAAATGCCAATGGGCAAGTTGGCAGTCTTCAGCAGGAGCGAATCCTGACCCTGGATGAGCAGGGCAGGTGGGTGGCCGGCACTGGCAAAAGAGAGCAAACGGGATCCCGGCTGGTAAACCCCATACCAAAGGGTGAAGTACATCTCATGGTGGGATCCCATTTGAAAAGAGTGGTTGAGGGCGCGCAAGACCGCATCCGGCTGCCGCAGGTCTGTATCGGCCAGGCTCTGGGAACGCAACTGGTTCATCACCGACACCGACAACAACGCGGATCCCACCCCGTGCCCTGACACATCTAGCAGGTAGATGGCCAGGTGATCCTCGTCTAGCCAGTGGTAGTTAAACGAATCCCCCCCCAGCTCCTGGGAGGGCAAAAAGCACCACTCAATCGCTATTTGGTGAGGTGGGAAGTCGGCCGGCTTGGGCAAAAGCGAACGCACATAGCTGGCTGCTTCGGCCAACTCCGCCCGCAGTCGGGCCGTTTGCTGCTGCAGGTCATAGCTGAGCTGGTGCAAGCGCAGCCCAGCCCGCACCCGCGCCCGCAATTCATTGGGATCGATGGGCTTGCTGAGGAACTCATCTGCCCCGGCATCCAGGCCCTGGATGCGGTCTTCGACTTCGGTGCGAGCGGTAAGCAAAATAAAGAAGGTGGTGGAAAACTTGGGATCCGCCTTGATGCGCCGGCAGACCTCCAGCCCATCCATATCCGGCATCATCCAGTCACAGATAATCAGCCCCGGGGTTAGGAGATGAGCTTTCTCCAGCCCTTCCAAGCCACCGCTGGCCATCTCGACGGTGTAGCCCTGCCGCTCCAGGGATCGCTTCAACACCAGCCGAATCGTGGGATCGTCGTCCACAATCAAAATGGCCGTCATGACCACTGCACCTCAATCCCGAATCAACCCGAATTAAAACGCAACTCTAGCCCGTACTGGTAGGCAGACCGTTTATCCTAGCCCAGGAGTTGCGGCAGAAAAACCGGCTTGGAGGGCGGTTAGCGGAAAAGCCTCAGCAACCTCATCCCCCAGAGCTAAAGTTGCGTATCCCTTAGTGGATCCCTAAAACCGTGGTTGCACGCTACCCAAAAGCTGACCGTTTCAAGATACTGGTGGGAATAGATAACAGCGGGGGGGTTTTTGGGCAGATTCTGCTTTAGAGACTTCCATTGGACAAAGAGATACGGATCACATCTTATCCATCCTTTGCCGGTCTAGAGTGAACTTTGAGGTTAAACGGCCTTGGCTGCATGAGCGCGTCTCCTCTACCGTTATCTCCTCCGTCCGTTCGGGATTCGCAGGCGGCTTCAGCCGCGGCACCCCGCCAAGCTCCCAGGGGAGAAATTCGGCTGGAGGACTTGGACGAGAAGCAATTGTTGGCCTCCCTATCGTCGGTGGTGTTAAACCCGGCAGCTTGGAGTTGCTTCAGCGTCAGCGAAACCAGCCGCCTGCTACGCCCCCTGCAAATCTGCCCCGACTTGACAGGAACTCCCGTTCTCTCCCCAGGGGCCACTGCCGAAGTGGTCTATAAGTTCCTGCTGAGCGACGGTCGGATCGGAACCATGAAGGGGCTGATCTCCATCGAAGACTTCCGCAGCGAGCGGCTGCGCTCCGTTTACGATCAGCTTCACATCGAAAAGATTATACCGGTCTTCACCGAGTCGGTTGTGGTGCAAATCATCGACCATTTGAAACCGATTTTTGCCCGTGACTTGGATGAGCTGCTTTGGCAAGAAAGTTTTTACTTTACCCCTCAAGATCTGCGCCAGCAGGAGTTCTTGTTGCGCGGCCTACGGCCCGAGGCGATCCCACGCAGCTTTCGGCCTCACCTGCAAAGGGTCTACACCCAGATTATGAAGGTGTGTCGCAGCTTGCCCAACATCGCCTTCCAACTGTGTCTGCGAGCCTACCTGGAGTACAACGAGGTCAAGAACAGGCATCTGCTGGCGCTTCTGCTCAGCAAGTATTTTTACACGCTCTACCGCATCGGCGGGCTGGACGGTTGGGAAAGTGGGGATCCGGTGGAGCTGGGATCCCTGCGCTCCTCCAATCGGCAGGCTCGACTCCAGGCTCTTGCTCGCCTTCTAACCCTGGACAACGACAGCGACGCTCCCCTGGTGGGCATTGGGGGCAGCGGGCTGGGGGGCAGCTATTTCAGTGGGGAACGGGAGCCTACTGGTGTTGAGATGGTGAGCTCGGAGGAGATTGAAAAGCTGCGGCAAGATGTGGAGGTGGCCCGCGGCCAGATCGCCGAGGCCCAGCAGTTGGTAACTCAATATCAGGAGGAGAAAAAACAGGAACTGCTCAACCGCCTTCAGGATCCGGGAAAGTTTCTTCTCTTCAGCATTCATCAGTTTTTTGACACCCTCTTCGGATCCCTGCCCGGGGAGGTGAAAAGCGAGTACGGGGCAGTTTGGGTGCCGCGCACCTCCTACTTGGATGAGAAGGAGCGAGACAAGCTGACAGAGCATTTGCGCCACATCACCAGCGAAGCTTATTTGGTCAGCGTTCCCTTTGCCGAGGCCACCCTCATCGGCTATTGGCGAGTTTTGGCCGATTCCTTCTACAACCAATGGGTTTTGAATCAGTACAAGCAGTTGCAAAGCTATGGAGTGGATCTGGAGCAACAGGGCATCCAGATTCTGGAACGAGAACGATTCCTGGATGAGGTTCAGTTGCGCTTTGCCGCCCGCCACCGAGAAATCGTCACCCAAAATGTGGAGAAGATCACCCAAATTGTGGTGGATAGCCTGGCCAAACGGGTGGCCCTCAACACCGGCCAGCAAAGTTTTCAGGCTATGCGGGCCAAGTTGACCACTGTTTTGGATATGGACATTTCCCGCAAAGACGTGGGGGAAGTCAAGCGGCTGATCGACTACTTTACGGATGTGTTTTTGGGCAAGCGGGAGGAGCTGCGCTCCCCCTATCCGGTGGGCACGATTTTGCAAGTCAAGGCGGCCATTGAGGCTCGCCCCCCCGATAGCCGCACCCGCATTGGTCTGGAAATTTTGGGTCAGCTCTACCGCGAGTACGTTCCCCTGCTGGGATCCGCACCGAAATAGGAACGGGGGCATAGCGGCGGATCCCGTAGGCCGACAGGTTTTGGGCACAATGGGGACTGGCGCGCTGTCTAGATGGAGATTCCCCATGCGCTACCGCCAGCTTGGCCACAGCCCTTTGCAAGTTTCCGAGATCTGCCTGGGCACCATGACCTTTGGGCAGCAGAATACTTTGTCTGAGGCTTTCGAACAGCTCGACTACGCGGTGGAGCACGGGATCAACTTCATCGATACCGCCGAGATGTACCCGGTGCCAGCGCGGGCGGAAACCCAGGGATCCACCGAGCGCTACATCGGCGAGTGGCTACAACACCAACCGCGGCATCGCCTGATCCTGGCCACCAAGATCACCGGCCCTGGTCGGCCCTGGCATTGGATTCGCGGCGGATCCCTGTCCATTACCCGCGACAACCTCAGGCAGGCGGTGGCCGGCAGCCTCAAACGCCTGAAGACCGACTACATCGACCTCTACCAGATCCACTGGCCGGATCGCTACGTGCCCCTGTTTGGGGGCGTTGCCTACGATCCCAGCCAGGAGCGGCCCACCGTTCCCATTGCCGAGCAGTTGCAGGCTCTGGCGGAATTGGTGCAAGAGGGTCTCATTCGCTACATCGGCCTGAGCAACGAAACCCCTTGGGGGGTGAGCAAGTTCTGCCAGGTGGCCGAGCAACTGGGGTTGCCCAAGGTGGTCTCGATTCAGAATGCCTACAGCCTCATCAACCGCACGTTTGAAATGGGCCTGGCGGAAGTCTGCCGCCACGAGCAGGTGGGCTTGCTGGCCTACAGCCCGCTCGGATTTGGGCTGCTGACGGGCAAATATCTGGGGGGGGTGAAGCCGCCGGGATCCCGTTTGGCCTTGTTTGAAGGCTTTGGCCAGCGGTACCGCAAGCCGAATGTGGAAGAAGCGGTGGCCGCCTATGTGCAAATTGCCCGCCGGCACGGTCTGACACCGGCCCAGTTGGCTTTGGCCTTTGTGCGCAGCCGCTGGTTTGTCACCAGCACCATCATTGGGGCCACCAGCCTGACCCAACTCAAAGAGAACCTCAGTTGCCTGGATGTGGAGCTGTCCCCGCAGATCCTGGCGGAGATCGAAGCGGTTCACCAGCGCTACCCCAATCCTGCCCCTTAAGAGGTTGGCGAAACCGACGGCCAAATAGAACTTTTCGGAAGGTTTCCTCGTCTGGATGTGCGGTTTGGATATCCTCTCCAACTCTTCTGTCCGGCCAGTTTCTATGGCCTCTCCCAGCCAAGAGTGGGGATCCGAGACCTGAATCCTGTACCAAGAACCTGAGGTGTGAACGATGCGTAAGCTTTCCCTTTGGCAGGGTTGGAAGACTGCGGCTTTGGTGATCAGTTGCAGCAGCTTGGCCTGGCTTGGGGATCCCGCTTGGGCCCAACTTTCTGATATCAGCACCTATTGGGGTGCCCAGTACATTGCCGGGTTGAATGAACGGCAGATCATCGGCGGCTTCCCGGATGGCACCTTTCGTCCCAACGAGTCCATCACCCGTGCCCAATTTGCCGTCATTGTCACCAAAGCTTTTGGCCTAGATACCAACGTTCCTGTGCGCTCCTTTGCCGATCCCATTCCCAGTTGGGCGGCTCCCTCCATCGGCGCGGCGGCAGCGGCAGGGTTTGTTTCCGGCTTTCCGGACGGCACCTTTCGCCCCAACGATGTGCTCACCCGTGCGCAGGCCATCACTGTCCTGACCCGTGCCGCCACCAACGGTAGGCTCATCGAGGATCCCGGTCAAATTGACGCGATCCTGGCCGGGTTTGGCGATGCCAATTTGGTTCCCAACTTTGCCCGCGCCCCCATCGCGACAGCAGTTCAGGAAGGGCTGTTAGTGCTCTACCCCAACCCCACCCAATTGAATGCCCAGGCGGTGGCCACGCGGGGGGAAGTGGCTGCTCTTACCTACCAAGCGCTGGCCAAGGTGGGCCGGGTGCCCAATTTGGATCCGCCGGTGGGGGCTGCCATTCCCGGCCCTGGGATCCGTACCGAGCTCCTTGCCCAGGTCACTCCTACGCCCGAACCCCTGGCCACGCCGGACATTCCCATTGAGCCTCTGGTGGAAACGCTGCCCGCCGCTCCAGAGGTGAGAACCTTCTTTGCCCGCGAAGAGCTGGGATCTGTAAACCCAGGAGATACGATTACCGTGTTTTTGCTGGGATCCCCAGGGGCGCAGGGATCGTTTTCCATCCCCGGCATTGCCTACAACCTGCCACTGCAGGAAACCCGCCCAGGGCAATACGAGGGCAGCTACACCTTCCGCAGCCAAGACCGGGCCTCAGAAGCGCCTGTTTTTGCCCGCTTGGAGCGGGATGGACTGGTAACCCTGGTGCAGCTGCCGGATAAGACCATCACCATCGGGCGGGTGACCGACACCACCTTCCCCACCATCAGCGAACTGGCCCCTCCCAACGGATCCCTAACAGACAACCCTCGCCCCTCCATCTCAGCCCGTTTCCAAGATGACCAAGGAATTGACCTGAATAGCTTTACCTTGCTGGTGAACAATGTGGATGTCACCGCCCAAGCCCAGCTCACCCGCACCGGCTTCGCCTACACCCCAGCCGAGCCGCTGCCCACCGATCGACCGACCTTGATCGCCGTCCAAATTGCCGATACCAGCGGCAACACTGCCATCCAGCAGTGGTCTTTCCAGGTGCAGGCCGCCCAGCCCACTGCCACACCAACTCCAACACCCGCACCAACCCCAACCCCAACACCGACAGCAACACCCACTCCCACGCTGACTTCAACACCAACCCCGACACCTACGCCCGCCCCAACACTCACCCCCACGCCACCCACACCGACCCCCACGCCGGAAGCTACACCCACTCCCACTCCACAGCCTGGCGGAGAGCCTTCACCTTCTCCTTCTCCAGAAGGACGGTCTCCTGCAGAACCCAAGCCGGAGTCCAGCCCCGAGGCTCAGGAGAGTGAGGCTACAGAGTCTCCTAAGCCAGAATCCCCAGCCCCCCAGCCAGGGGATCCCGGCGGACCGACTCCTTCTCCTTCCCCCAGCCCCTAGGGAAAACTCGATCCAGACCCCGAACAGGCTCAATAGTGTTTTAAGAGCTTCCGATCCCTTAATACCTACTAAATCTAGTGGGCACAAGCGGGGCAGGATGTTAAGCTACTGCCAGTTGCGACCGGATGGGATCCATGAGCTCAACCTTGCAGCCGTTCCTGCATTTGTTGCAGAGGAGTTCCTTTTGGGGGGTGTTGATAGCCGGTGCCGTTACCCCGGTTGCTGCTCAGCAGTTCGAGTTCACCCCTCAGCCGGTACCCCCCAGGGGGGATCCCGTCCCTACCTTGCCCTTGCTGAGTGCTCCGCCCTCCCCCAGCTCTGCCGCCCCACCGGCCCTACCGCCTGTACCTCAGGTGCCGCAAATGCCGCTGGATCCCACGGCTCCGGTTTTGGATCCGATCCCGGTGGTGCCCGTTCCAGTGGCCCCAGGTGGACACCCCCCCCAAGGCGAAGCCTATTCCTATCAACGTCGGCCCGACCTCAGCCCAGGTGGGGATCTCTCCGGAGCCACGCGGGGCGAGCTGCCTGCCGGCACCCGTATTCTCCTCACGGTCTACCGCCCCATCGCCTTCCAGCCCTACCAGGCCATCAACGGCCACCTGGAAGTCTCCGAGCCGGTGGTGGATCGCTTTGGCCAGGTGGTGATCCCGGCAGGGAGTGTGGTGTGGGGCACTTTTGAGCCGGTTTACCGAGAACAGAAGTTTCCTGGTCGGGAGTCGGAGAGCGCCGATCCCCAAGAGCGGGTCGTCGGCAGCCGCTTTGTGGCCAACCGCCTCACCATCGGCTCTTCCACCTACTTGGTGAGAGGCCAATCTGCGCCGCTACCAGTCGGGTTGGATCGCAACGCCGATGTCGGCACAACTGTAGCCCGCGGGGCAGGCTATGGGGCAGCAGGTGGGTTGGCCTTGGGAATTCTCACAGGGGGATGGGGCTTTTTGCCGATCTTGGCCGGCAGCTTGGCAGGTGCTGCGGCAGGCAGTACCAATATCGACCGGGTGGTGACGCTACAGCCCAATACGCTGGTGGAGCTGGAACTGACCGATAGCCTGATCATCCAATGAACTGGCCAACCCTCTTTTGCCCTATGGCTGGCTGAAGTGACTCGGGGCAGCTCGGTAGAGTAGAAGAGAGCCCCCTCCATTGGTTCCATGGCCTTCTGGATCTACGTTGTGCCCCCGCTGGCCGGGCTGGTGATCGGCTATTTCACCAACGACATTGCCATCAAAATGCTGTTCCGGCCCTACCGCCCCTATCGGGTTTTCGGCTGGCGCATCCCCTTCACCCCCGGTTTGATCCCGCAGAACCAACCCCGTCTGGCCAAGCAGATCGCCAAGACCATCATGGGATCCCTGCTCACGCCGGAGGAACTGCACAATCTGGCCCGTAAGCTGCTGCAAACCGAGCGCATGCAAGCAGGGATCCGCTGGCTGCTGGGGGTAGCCCTGGATCGGCTGCAAAACCCTGAGCAACAGCAGCAAACTGCTCAGGTGTTGGCGCGCATTTTAGCCGACCTGTTTAACGAGTCGTTGCCCCGCCTGGTGAAGGTGCTTGCCCGCCAAGAAACCTTTTTGGAAGGGCCCATTAACCAACTGTTCGACCAAGTGTTGCTGGAGCTGCGCCTCAGCAGCGAGCAGGCTAAGCAGCTCTCGGAGTGGATCCTGAAGCAGGCGCTGCCCCCAAAGGTGTTGCGGCAGAACTTGGTGGACTTTCTCACCGATCGCAACATCGAATCCCTTGACGAGGAGTTTCGTGAACGAGCGACCGGCTCCTACTGGGTGGTGGCCAACTTGTTCGGCCTGAAAAATGCCCTGCTGCGCCTGCGCACCTATTGTCTAGAAGAGCCGGAAGGGGCAGAAGCCATCTTGGAAGATCTGCTCAAAGACATCAACGCCTCCCGCCGCCTGACCGAGATCCTGCAGAACCTCTCGCTGCAAAACCTGCCGGTTTCCGCCGTGCGTCAGTTGCGCCGTGCCCTCCGCGACGGGATCCAAGATTACCTGCGCAGCCAAGGGCCAGAGGTTATCAAAGGGCTGGGGGAGACCATCGATTGGGAAAAAGTGGCCAGCCTGGTGTTGGGACGCCTGCGCAACTCCAAGGCGTTGATCACCTCCATCGATCAGATCAGCGCCGACCTGGCTTTGGTCTTGGAGCGCTACCTAGAACGGGATCTCGAATCCCTGATGATGCAGGTGATCCCGGTGTTGAACCTGGATCAGGTCATTGCCGATAAAGTCAACGCCACCTCCCCTGCCGACCTGGAGCAGGCCATCCAGCAGATTGTGCGCCAAGAACTCCAGGCCATTGTCAACTTAGGCGGCCTCCTCGGCTTTTTGGTGGGCTGTGTGCAGGTGCTGTTCTTGCTGGGCTGACGAGTTTGGGTTGGGCTTTGACTTTGGCTATGATATGAGAATGCGATTAACAATTCTCCACACTTCGGATCTCCATGCCAATCTACATCCCTGGAACTACTTCACCGGGATCCCTGCGGAGCACGGTTTAGCCAAGCTGGCCACCCTCATCAAGCGCGTGCGAGCAGCCAGTGAGGATCCCGTCCTGCTCATCGACAGCGGCGACACCATTCAGGGATCCCCTTTAGGCAGCTACTATGCGCAAGTGGAGCGCGTCTCCCCTCACCCCTTGGCTCATGCTCTCAACGCCTTGGGCTACGACGCCTTTACCCCCGGCAACCACGACTTTAACTTTGGGCTGCAAGTTCTCCAGGATTTTATCGGCGATCTCCGCTGTCCGGTGCTCTGCGCCAACATCCTCCGCCAGAATGGGGATCCCCTCTTCCAGCCCTACCTGATCCGGGAATTGGCCGGGGTTCGCGTTGGCCTGTTGGGGCTGACCACCCCCCGCATCGACACCTGGGAGCGCCCGGACTACATCTTGGGCCTACGCTTTGCCCCCCTGCTGGAGACTGCCCGCCACTACCTGTCGCTGCTGCGACCTCAGGTGGATGTCTTGATCTTGATCCTGCACAGCGGCCCCAACCAATTGCCCCCCCTGCGCACCCCTGAGCATTGGCACAACCCAGATCGCTCCGGCTGGTGCAGCAACAAAAGCCTGGCAGGGGAAAACGAACTGTTGGCCCTGGCCGAACTGGACGGCATTGACGTCATCCTCTCCGGCCATACCCACCAGACCATCGCCGGTCTGGGGGGATCCCCAGCTCTAGTGGTGCAGCCCGGCTATTGGGGCAGCCACCTCTCCCAGGTATCCCTGGAGCTGGAGCGCCAGGGCAGCCGCTGGCAAATCATCAGCAAAAGCGCACAGCTCCTCTCCGCCGAAGGGATCCCTCCCGATCCCGAACTCTTGGCCTTGACAGAGCCCTATCATCAAGCCACCCTGCGCTACATCCGTCAGCCCATTGGCCAAGCCCGTTCTGCCTATAGCGGCGGTCTGGCAGCCCGTCTGGGGGCCAACCCTCTGGCAGAGCTGCTCCATCAGGCCCAATTGCAAGCAGTGCGGGAGGCAGGATTCCCCGCAGAGCTCTCCCTGGTCAACATCTGCAGCAGCGCCGGCCTGTCAGCAGGCCCCATCTCCCTGCAAGATGCCTACAGCCTCACCGTCTACGACAACACCCTCTGCGTTTTGGAGATCACCGGAGATATTCTGCGGCGCGCCCTGGAACAGACTGCCGGCTATTTTCGCCAGTTGGATCCCAATCACCTTCCCGCCGATCCTGCTGCCGTCGTGGCCCCCGAAGCCCGCGGCTACACCTTCGACCTCTACCACGGCATCGACTACTGCTTCGATCTCACCCGCCCCGTAGGAAAGCGCCTGGTGACCTTACAATTCCGCGGACAGCCGGTGGAACCAGCACAGACCTTTCGCCTGGCCATTAACCACTACCGAGCCGGCGGCGGCGGCGGTTACAGCATGTTCCAAGAAGCCCAAACCCTGTGGATCTCAGCCGATAGCATCCGCGACTTTCTGGTCTACTACATTCACACCCACTCCCCCATTCAACCCATCTACAGCCCCAACTGGCGCCTAATCCCCGACTTGGCCAAGATCTACTTCCCCGATTGCCTGGGCCGGCCACGGGAACATCTGCTGGTCGGCTAGGAAAGAAAAGATATTGACTTCAACTGGCTGAAAGAGAACCCGGTAGAATACGATCAACACAGAGCCTGGTTTGGCTGAGTGCAGCGGCGGTTTTGAAACTGCCAAACTGGGGATATCCGAGTCACTGCTCATTGCTAACACTTGCCGACATCGCCCATGACTGCCGAAGAGAAGCAACCGATGGCCCCAGAAGATACCTATCCTGAACTACAGGAAGAAGAGATCGACGTAGAGGCAGAGCTGGAGAAGCTGATTTTGGAAGATAGCGAAGCAGAAGCCGGTACCTCCTCCGGAGAAACCGCAGCTGAGCCTTCTCCAGATCCCGGTGAAGCTCTCAAGCAGCTCCAGCACGAGTTGGAAGTTGTCCGCCAGCAACTCAAAGAGAAAGAAGACGCCTACCTGCGCCTCTACGCCGATTTTGAAAACTACCGGCGGCGTACCCAGCGGGAAAAAGAAGAGTTCAGCCAAAAAGAACGGCAGAAATTTGTGCTGGAGATCTTGCCTGTTGTGGACAGCTTTGAGCGGGCTCAGCAGCAGCTGAAGCTGGAAACCGACCGCGAGCGGGAGTTGCACAACAGCTACCAGAGCGTCTATCGCCTGCTGGTGGAATGCCTGAAGAAGATGGGCGTCTCCCGCATGAAATCGGTGGGCCAGCCCTTCGACCCCAACCTGCACGAAGCCATAGCCCGTCAGCCCAGCCCAGACTATCCCGAGGATGTGGTAGCCATCGAATATCAGCCAGGTTACAAGCTGGGGGACTTGGTGATCCGTCATGCCATGGTGGCCGTCTCGGCGGGCAGCCCCAGCTCTGAACCATCCCCCCCAGCCCAAGCCACCATCGAAGCTGGTCCGGAAAACACGCCCGCCTCTCCCCAAAACCCCCAACCTTCCTAGCCAAACTTGCTCACTTGAACCTTGACAAACAGAACCGGAGCAGTCTCAGAAACGCTACAGTAGAGCTACGGAGACGAAAGCACCGTCTGAAGGTTTCTGCGGGATTCTGGGCAGAATGCTTTTAAGATCCGTGGAATTGCGTTCTTGGGTTGAGACTTGGCGCACGGGAAGAGGGGGCTATGGGTAAAGTCATCGGGATTGACCTGGGAACCACCAACAGTTGCGTGGCGGTTTTGGAAGGTGGTCAGCCCGTTGTGATCACCAACGCCGAGGGAGGGCGCACCACCCCCAGCATTGTCGGCTTCGCCAAGAACAACACCCGCTTGGTGGGCCAACTGGCCAAGCGCCAGGCGGTTACCAATGCCGAAAACACCATCTTCAGCATCAAACGCTTCATTGGCCGCACCTTTGCCGAGACCGAAGATGAGCGGAGGCGGGTTCCCTACAAAGTCATCCCCGGTCGAGACAACATGGTGGAAGTGGCGGTGCAAGATCGCGCCTACACTCCGCAGGAGATCTCCGCCATGATCCTGCAAAAGCTGAAGGCCGATGCGGAGGCCTATCTGGGGGAGCCGGTGACCCAAGCCGTGATCACCGTTCCCGCCTATTTTACCGATGCCCAGCGTCAGGCCACCAAAGATGCGGGCACCATTGCCGGCCTGGAGGTGCTGCGCATCATCAACGAGCCGACAGCAGCCGCCCTGGCCTATGGCCTAGACAAACAAGATCAAGACCTACGCATTCTGGTTTTCGATTTGGGTGGCGGCACCTTCGATGTCTCGGTGCTGCAACTGGGCAGCGGCGTGTTTGAGGTGCAAGCGACTGCCGGCAACAACCACCTGGGGGGGGATGATTTCGACCAAAGAATTGTCGATTGGCTCATCCGTCAGTTTTTGGAGACGGAAGGGATCGACCTCTCGCGGGATCGCATGGCCCTGCAGCGGATGCGGGAGGCTGCTGAGAAGGCCAAAATTGAGCTGTCCAGCACCCAGGTTACACTCATTAACCTGCCTTTTATCACCGCCGACGATTCGGGGCCCAAGCACCTGGAAGTGGAGCTGACCCGCGGCAAGTTTGAGGAGTTGGTGCGGGATCTGGTGGAGGCCACCGTGGAGCCTACAGAGCAGGCGCTGCGGGATGCCGGCCTCTCCCCTGCAGACATCGACCGCGTGCTGCTGGTGGGCGGCTCTACTCGTATTCCCGCTGTCCAGGAGAAAATTCGGCAAATCTTCAAAAAAAACCCAGATCGCTCCGTCAACCCGGACGAGGCGGTGGCCCTTGGCGCTGCCATCCAGGCAGGCGTGGTGGGTGGAGAAGTGAAAGATCTACTGCTGCTGGACGTGATCCCTCTCTCGATTGGGGTGGAAACGCTGGGGGGAGTCTTCACCCGCATCATCGAGCGCAACACCACCATTCCCACCAGTAAAACCCAGATTTTCTCCACTGCCACCGATGGCCAGAGTGTGGTGGAGATTCACGTCCTGCAGGGAGAGCGGGCCATGGCCAAAGACAACAAAACCTTGGGCCGCTTTCAGCTGACCGGGATCCCGCCGGCTCCCCGTGGGGTGCCCCAGATCGAGGTTTCTTTTGACATCGATGCCAACGGGATCTTGAAAGTCTCAGCCCGAGAAAAGGGGACAGGAATCGAGCAGAGCGTCAAGATCACCAACAACGGTGGCTTGAGCAGCAGCGAGATCGAGCGAATGCGTCGGGAAGCGGAGGCCTATGCCGAAGAAGATCAGCGCCGGCGGCAGTTGGTGGAAGCCCGCAACCAGTCGGACAGCCTGCTCTACAACTACGACAAAACCCTGCAGGAGCATGGCAATCGCCTCAGCGAAGCTCGAATCCAGCGGGGGGCTCAAGTGGCGGGCACATTGAGGGCATTGCTGGCAAATGATAACGTAGACTTAGCAACTTTACGGAACGCAATGGAAGAACTGCGGGCTGTCCTGCTGGAGATGGGTAGCGAGATCTATGGAGCTCGCTGAGGATTCTAGGCAACTGCTTGCTCTCCCCCAGCTCCGGTGCCTTGTAGGTCTGCTTCGGTTGTGCTGCCTGACAAGTTGCATCTCAAGTGTGTCTGATGTTTTGATCTTTAACCTCTTCTGAAGCGCTTCTATGGCTCGCGACTACTATGAAATCTTGGGGGTTAGCCGCGATAGCTCCAAAGAGGAGATCAAGCGCGCCTATCGACGGTTGGCTCGTAAGTACCACCCGGATGTCAACAAGGAGCCAGGCGCCGAGGAGCGCTTCAAAGAGATCAACCGTGCCTATGAGGTGCTCTCTGATAATGAGCTAAAAGCTCGCTACGATCGCTTTGGAGAAGCGGGTTTGAGTGGAGCTGCTGCGGCAGCAAGTGGATTCCAGGATTTTGCGGGGATGGGTGGCTTTGCCGACATTTTCGAGAGCTTTTTCACCAACTTTGCAGGGGCAGGAGCCAGCTATGCCCGCAGTCGCCAGGGGCCGGTACGGGGCGATGATCTGCGCTTTGACCTAAAACTGGAGTTTCTGGAAGCCATCTTCGGCGGCGAAAAGCAGATTCGCATCAGCCACTTGGAAGTCTGCAACGTCTGTGGAGGCAGCGGGGCTAAGCCCGGTACGGAGGTGAAAACTTGCCCCACCTGCGGGGGCGGTGGTCAGGTGCGGCGGGCAACCCGCACGCCGTTTGGCAACTTTACCCAGGTCTCGGTTTGTCCCACCTGTGGTGGCAGCGGTCAGGTGTTGGAAGAGCCCTGCTACAACTGCAATGGCGAGGGCTTGGCCCAAACCACGAAGAAACTGCGCATTAACATCCCAGCCGGCGTGGATAGTGGCACCCGTTTGCGGGTTTCCGGGGAAGGCGATGCCGGTCGACGCGGTGGCCCGCCCGGGGATCTCTACGTCTACCTATTTGTGGAACCGGATCCCGACTTCCAGCGAGATGGCCTGACCATTCTCTCGGAGGTGCGGGTGAGCTATTTGCAGGCCATCTTGGGGGCCAAAGTCTCTGTGCCCACCGTGGACTCGAAAGCCGGCCTGGAGGAGGAGGTGGAGCTGACCATCCCAGCCGGATCCCAGCCGGGTACAGTGCTGACCCTGGAGGGCAAGGGGGTACCTCGCATTGGCAACCCGATGTCTCGGGGCGACCACCAAATCACCTTGGTGGTGGAGATCCCCACCCGCATCAGCTCAGAAGAGCGGGAATTGCTCATGCGCCTGGCTGAGCTGCACGGAGAACGCATCAACAAGCGGGATGGTTTCTTGGGCGGGTTGTTGCGGGGGCTGGCCCAGATGCCTGGCAACCGGGAGCGTGAGGAAGAATGACTGCAGAGGCTGTTTCGTCGGAAGAGGTCAAGTTTATCCTTGACCAGCGCGGGATCCCTTGCCCACTTAACTACGTGCGGGCGAAGCTGCGCCTGGAGCGCATGGCTCCTGGAGAACTGCTGGAGCTATGGCTGGATGCGGGAGAACCCCTGGAGCAGGTGCCCAACAGTCTAGCCATGGCCGGGCATCGGATTGAGGGACAGGCAGCTTCCCCCGAAGGCCATTACATTCTCTGGGTGCGTCGCGGCACACCTGCGTCGCCATGAACCCGGTGAAACCGGAAGGAAAAGATTGTACCGGCTGGGTGCGAGCAGCGCAGGCCAACTTTTATCGCGTGCGTATCGATCCGAGTTTGGCTGCCCTCTTTCCCGAGATCCCGGCTCGGTTTCCGGTTGAAAAGCCCACCCCGGCGGAGATTCTCTGTACCTGTCGGGCCAAGCTGAAAAAAACGGGCCAGCAGGTGATGGTGGGGGACTGGGTGGAGGTGCGCTTGCCGCCTGCTGCCGCCGACCTCTGGCCGGAGCGGGGGGTGATCGAGGCGATCCTGCCGCGGCGCACTCAGCTGCCTCGACCCGCTATTGCCAACGCGACCCAAGTTCTGGTGGTGGTGGCCCTGGCCGAGCCCGACCCTGAGCCCAACGCCCTCAGTCGTCTGCTGGTGCAAGCCGAGGCCAGCCAACTGCGGGTTCAGGTGGTGTTGAACAAATGCGACTGCGTGGATCCAGAAGTGGCGACAACTTGGGTGGAGCGTCTGCAGAGGTGGGGATATGAGCCTCTGTTGGTCAGTGCCCACACCCAAGCTGGGATCCCCCAGTTGCAACAGTGCTGTCGAGATCAGATCTCGGTGGTGACAGGCCCTTCCGGGGTGGGCAAATCCAGCTTGCTCAATCGGCTGCTGCCGGACGTTCGGCTGGCCACTCAGGCCGTCTCCAGACGTTTGGGCCATGGTCGGCACACCACCCGCCATGTGGAGCTGTTTCCTTTGCCGGAAGGCGGTTGGATCGCCGATTCGCCGGGATTCAATGCTGGCGAAGGGATCCCGCCGGTTCATCCTCTGCAGTTGATACGGTGCTTCCCCGAAGTAAGGGATCGCTTGGGCGCCTGTCAGTTTCGCGATTGCCTGCACCATCGAGAGCCGGGCTGTGGGCTCCGAGATCTGGATTGGGAACGACGGACTTTTTACTTGCAGCTTTTGCAAGAAGTCCAGCAGGTGCAAAAGGCATCGGTGGGCCTTATCCAGCCTGGCCAAGATCCCAGTCTCGCCAGAATTGCGCGAAAGACCCCAATCTGAGGACTATAGTCATTCCAAACTAGATTGAGACACTCCTCAAGCATTCCGTGCAGCTTCTGCGACCACTCCCAGCCCCTCTTCCTTTGGGAGAGGGGAGTTAGGAACCAATACACAATACAACAGAAATGTTTCATTCCTGTCTAAAATGACTATAAAACGACCGTAGAATGTCAGGTGGACCAGATCTTGCGGATGGGCAAGGTGAAGCCCGGCAGCACGTCCTCTCCCGATAAGGTTTCCGGATCTTCGACCAATTCCGGCGCTTGCCCTTGTCGGTAGATCATCACCCGCTTGGCCTTGGGATCCAGCAGCCACCCCAGCCGGCAGCCGTTATCCATGTATTCTTGCATCTTGGCCTGAGTTTGGATCCAAGAGTCGGTGGGCGAGAGGATCTCCACCACAAAATCGGGGCACAGGGGCAAAAATCCTTGACGGACTGAGGGATCCAAAGCTTCCCACTTTTCAATCGGGATCCAGGCCAAATCAGGGGAGCGGTCGCTGCCTGAAGGCAAGGAAAATCCGGTGGAAGAATCAAAGCTTTTCCCTCGGCCCGATTGCCGATTCCAAACATAAACTTCCCCGGCAATTTCAAAGTTAAGATTGCCCGTTTCCCCACCGGCTGGAGACATGATGACCAATTCTCCTTGGGCAGTACGCTCCAGCTTCAGCTCAGGATTGGCGGCACAAAGCCGGATAAAATCTGCTCGGCTGAGGGTTATCAGGGGAGATAGATTCAGAGTCAGAGCAGCCATGGTAGTGTGACTCCGCCTGTTTTTGGCCTATCGCTCAACATTTTTACTGCAGCTGTTTCCAAGGTTGGGAGAGTTCTGCAATTGCGTGGGATCCCTGTCATGCAAGAGATCCATCAGAGTTGGCTGGGTTAAGGGTGTGGAAAAAAGCTGTATCAGGGATCGTAAATCCGTGAAAGCTACTCATATCAAGCCGACCAGATCTTGCGAATGGGCAAGGTGAAGCCCGGCAGCACGTCCTCTCCCGATAAGGTTTCCGGATCTTCGACCAATTCCGGCGCTTGCCCTTGTCGGTAGATCATCACCCGCTTGGCCTTGGGATCCAGCAGCCACCCCAGCCGGCAGCCGTTGTCCATGTATTCTTGCATCTTGGCCTGAGTTTGGATCCAAGAGTCGGTGGGCGAGAGGATCTCCACCACAAAATCGGGGCACAAGGGCAAAAATCCTTGACGGACTGAGGGATCCAAAGCTTCCCACTTTTCAATCGGGATCCAGGCCAAATCAGGGGAGCGGTCGCTGCCTGAAGGCAAGGAAAATCCGGTGGAAGAATCAAAGCTTTTCCCTCGGCCCGATTGCCGATTCCAAAGGGTTAAGTCTGTGGTGATTTCGGCATTCCAGTGGCCGGTTTCCCCGCCGGTTGGAGACATGATGACCAATTCTCCTTGAGCGGTACGCTCCAGCTTCAGGTCAGGATTGGCGGCACAAAGCCGAATAAAATCTGCTCGGCTCAGGGTTGTCAGGGGGGATAGATTCAGAGTCAGAGCAACCATGGCAGGCGTTTGGACACTCCTAAACCATTCTTAGAATGAGTCTAATGGGACCTCAGGATTTGCCCTCTGCTCTTAACCAAGCCACATCTTAACTGGGGTGAGGGGCGGGTTTGGTCAGGCCGATCACCTGAGTGTATGCACCGCGGGCCTGGGTTACACCAATGGTGTGCTCAGCTTTTTCGATCATGGGGCGGCGTAAACTGACCACCAAAAACTGCGCCTGACGAGATTGCTGCCAGATCATATTGGCCAATTTTTCCACATTGGCCCCGTCCAAAAACATATCTACTTCATCAAAGGCGTAAAAGCTGGAAGGGCGGAATCGCTGCAGAGCAAAAATAAAGCTGAGGGCTGTCAAGGATTTTTCTCCTCCCGACATGGCGCTGAGACGGCGCACCGGCTTACCTTTGGGGTGGGCCACCAAGGTTAGACCGCCTGCGAAGGGATCCTCTGGGTTTTCCAATTCCAAATGACCATCCCCATCGGAAAGTTGGGCAAAGATGGTTTGAAAATGGCCGTTGACGGCATGAAAGGCATCCAAGAAGGCTTGCCGACGCAGGGTGGAAAAGTTCTCGATGCGCAGCAACAACTCGGTGCGCTCTTGGTGCAGGGTTTCCAGTTTGGCGCTGAGATCCCGCAGGCGAGCTTGGGTCTGTTCGTATTCGGCAATGGCCAGCATGTTTACCGGCTCCAGGGATCGCAATTGCTCTTCGATTTTGCGTTTTTGCCGCTGCAGCTCGTCTAAGGTCAGGGTGGCGGGCAAGTCGGGCAGCGGATCCGGCAGCTCTTGGGCCACCGCTTGCAGTTGGGTTTGCAGTTGGGCCAGCAGAGCCTCTTTTTCCTGTTGTTGGGTGAGGGCGTTGTAGCGTTCCCACTCCAGGCGTTGGATCTGCTGTTGTTGAGCCCGCAGTTGAAATTCCTGCCGATCTCGCTCTTGGCGCAGGTGGGAAAGTCGGGCCTCGATCTGGCTTATCTGTTGCCGTTGCTCGGCAAGGTGTTGCTGGATTTGGCCAAGGGTGGCTTGGGCTTGGACGATTTGCTCCTGCAAATAGGCTTGGCGCTGTTCGCTCTCTTGCAGGCGCTCCTGGTGGTGCTGGATTTGGGCCTGTTTCAGGTGTTGTTGGCCGGAGTTCTCCTGCTGTTGCCGCTCCAGTTGGGCCAGTTGCTGCTGCAGCTCTGCCAAGCGACTTTCTTGCTGCTGCACCGCCTGCTGCAGTTGCTGCCAATGCTGGTTCACCGGGGATCCCTCCAGTTGGCTGAGCTTGAGGGTGAGATCGGCCAGGCGCTGTTGCAAGGGATCCCAGCGCAGTTGAATCTGCTGGAGCCGCTGCTGGATCTGGTGGCTTTCGCTTTGCCTTTGCGCCAGGGATCCCTGCAGGTGTTGCAGGCGGGCCTGTTGCTTTTGGCAGTCGGCTTGGTGCCGCTCCAGATATTGCTGGGCTTGCAGGGCGTCTTGGCGAGCCAGGAGCAGGGCTTGGGCCAGTTGTTTTTCGCGGGCTTGGGCTGCTTGTAGGCGCAGGGTGAGGGCGGCCAGCAGTTCCTCCAGCTCGGCCAAGCGGGAGCGCAAGGCGGCCTCCTCGGAAGGTTCGCCGACAGAAAAATGGATCCCAGCTCGCTGGGGGGCGCTGCCGCCGGTCATGGCGCCCGAAGTTTCCAACAGCTCCCCTTCCAGAGTAACCATGCGGTGCTTGCCGATGTGGGGCTGGGCCAGCTCTAGGCTTTGGAAAACCAGGGTGGAGCCGAACACAAAGCCGAAAACATCCCGGTAGCGCTCTTCAAAACGCACCAAACGAATGGCGTAGTCGATCAGGCCGTCCAATTTCAGGGGGCTGGGGGGGCGGGTGGGCTGGAGCTTATTCAAGGGCAAAAAGGTGGCGCGTCCGGCTTTTTCCCGTTTCAAAAAGTTGACAGCGCTCACGGCCACGGTGTCATCCTCCACCACCACAAAGTGCAGCCGGTTGCCTGCTGCAACCTCCAGGGCCAGTTGATACTGGGGATCCACCTGCCCCAACTGGGCCACCAACCCCAAAACCCCCGGCAGACGGGCACTCAGGATGGCTTGGGTCGCTCGGGATCCCTGGGACTCTTGCAACACTTGGCGGCGGGTTTCCCATTTGTCCAGTTGCCGCTGCTTGGCGTGCAGCTCGGCGGCCAGGCGTTCGTGGGTGGCGCGATCCAACTCCAGGCTGGCCTGCAGTTGGGCCAGCTCTTGGGCCAAAGTTTGAACCTGAGCTTCCGACTGTCGGCAAGTGTGTTCCAGCTCGGCGGTGAGGGCCAGGTGGGATCCCAGCCACGCCTCGATCTGGGCAATCTCCGCTTGGATCTCTTGGCTTTGTCGTTCCAGTTGCCGTTGTCGCTCTTGCAGGCGAATTTGCTCCTGTTGGAGAGGCTCCTGTTCAGCGCGGAGTTCCTCAATGTGGCGGGTGAGGTAGCGCTGCTGTTTCACCCAGGCATCAGCGGATTGGGCTAGGGCGCGCAGTTGTTCGCGGCTCTGTTCCAGGCTGGTTTGGGCTTTCCGAACCTGGGCCTGCAGGGATCCCTGGGCTTGGGCCAGTTGCTCCTGTTGGCTGTGCAGGTGTTCCAGCTCCGCCTGCAGATGCTGCTGTTGGGTTTGCCGCTCCTGATGTAGGCGCTGCGCTTGCTCGATCTCCTCCTGCCAGGCTGCGATCTGTTGGCTGACCTGTTGCCGTTGTGTTTCGGCGGCGGCAATCTGGGCTTGCAGGTGCAGGTATTCCTCCTCTCCAAGGGCGTGGATGCGGCTTTGCAACTCGGTCAGGGCGGCTTCGGCTTGCTGCAAATGCTCGCTCAAGGTCTGCACCTGAGCGGTGGCCTGCTCCTGAGCCTCCAGAAGCTGCTGAATGGCCGCCTGGGTTTCTTCCACTTGGGCCTGCAAATGCCGCCAAAGCAACACCTGTTGCTGCTGCTCCAGCGTTTGCAACTGCAGCCGCAGTTGCTGATAGTGTTGGGCCTTTTCGCTCTCTCTGAGCAGCCGCTCTCCTTGAGCTTGCCATTCTTGTTCGATGAGCCGAAAGCGCTCAATTTGTTCCCGTACCGCCTCCAGCTTGCTGTTGGCCTGGGCGATCTTGCGGTCGAAGGTGGCCACCCCCGCCAATTCGTCGATGATCTGCCGCCGTTCCTTGGGGTGCATGGAAATGATGCTGGTGACATCCCCCTGTAAAACGACGTTGTAGCCGTTGGGGTAGATGTGCATCGCCTCCAGTTGTTCGTGCAGCTCGCTCAGGGTACAGGGCACATCGTTGATGTAGAAAGTGCTGGTGTAGGGGAGAGAATCCGTCCCGCTATCGCGAGTGGGATCCTCAGCCTTTCCGGGCTTGACCCGCAGCCGGCGACTGACTTTCCATTCCCTGGGCTGACCATCTTCTCCCGGCCCCAGCTCAAAGGTGACAGAAACATGGGTTTCCACCTGCCGATTGCCGTTGAGGCTGCCGGAATGCACCAGATCCAAAAGCCTCTCTGCCCGCATCCCCCGCGAGGACGATAACCCCAGCGCGAACAGGATCCCATCCAGGATGTTAGACTTACCGGAGCCATTGGGGCCAGAAATAACCGTGAACCCCGGCAACAGGGGTATCGAGGTTGTGCTGCCAAACGACTTAAATCGGGTCAGCTCAATCCGCTTGACGTACATGACACCCCATATCTAGCGTGACCACCGGCAGATGATGGCAACAGGCTAGCATGGGTAGCAAAAACCTGTGCAGCTCAAGTTTCTTAGGACGGCTTGGCATCTGAGTCTGCACCTGTTGAGTCTACATCTGTGCTGACGAGCAGGTCGGCCTTTTGTAAAAGACGATGCACCTCCGCCCTCAGCTCCGGCCAGCGGTAGGTCAGTAAGTTTGCCTTGGAGATAAACAGCAGCCGGTATCCGGGTTTCAGGTTTGGGCACAGGGGGCGCAAGATTTCTCGCAACTGGCGGCGCAGCCGATTCCGCTTTACGGCAGATTTGCTCACCTTTCTGCCGATCACCAGTCCCACCTGGCTGGGGATCCCTTCACACCCCACCGGCATCGGCTGAAACAGCAGGGTTAAGCCTGCACCGGAACGACGTTGGCCTCCCTGGTAGAGCGCCTGAAAAGCTCGTCGATCCCGTAATCGATGAGGAGCCGGCAACATTGGGCACCGAGGAGAGTCTGCCCCAGAAGTCAGCGAGTTTTGGGCTGCAACGCTCCAAAAATCCCAGATTAGGATCCAATATCCAACCAAAGGGCTTAGGAAACCGCCAGGCGATAACGCCCCTTGGCCCGCCGTCGCCGCAAGACCTGCCGCCCGGTTGCAGTTCGCATTCTGGCCCGAAACCCAGAGACGCGAATACGTCTGCGATTGGTGCCACGAAGGGTACGCTGAGTCATGGTGAGAAGCCAACTTATGAATCCAAGATCATTTGCCAGAGCTGACCAGACCGAAATTAGCCCGCTTGAAACTGATCGCAGACGCTTAATCTTAGCAGACTCAATGGAAAATTGCTAGATTGGCCACCCCGCGCCGAGCAGTTAAATTGGGAATCCCGAAGCTCCTGTCGAGGAAGCCGCCGCTGTTTCCTCTGGGCTTCTGCTGTGTCGCTCTGAGTGTGTGGTGTGGATATTTCCCTGGATCAGCTCTGGGATGAAGCCCTGTGTCATCTGCAGGTGCAGCTCAGCCGCCCAACCTTTGAGGCTTGGATCAAAACGGCGCGGGCTGAATCGTTGGTGGACAACCGCCTCACCATCTGTACCCCCAGCGAATGGGCACGGGGCTGGCTGCAAAAGCACTACGCTTCCACCATCACCGAGGTGGTGCAGCGGGTAGCCGGGATCCCTTTGCAGGTGGAGTTTTCCGTTTCCCCCCACGCTTCTGTCGAGGCAGAACCCCCTTCAAGGGCGATTTCCCCAACATCGGGCAGAGCCGGCAGCTTACCTGCCTCCACCACCCTAGGACTGGAAGTCGGCGGCAGCCTGCCGATGCGGGCGCCGGATCTCAACCCCAAGTATTCCTTCTCGCGGTTTGTGGTTGGCCCCAACAACCGCATGGCTCACGCTGCAGCTCTGGCTGTGGCCGACAAGCCTGGGCGCGCCTACAACCCCCTGTTTCTCTGCGGTGGGGTGGGTCTGGGCAAAACCCACCTGATGCAGGCCATTGGCCACTACCAACTGGAGGCCAATTCACGCGCCAAGGTCTTCTACGTGTCCACCGAACGGTTTACCAACGATTTAATCGATGCCATCCGGCGAGACAGCATGCAGTCTTTCCGGGAGCACTATCGGGATGTGGATATTTTATTGGTGGATGACGTTCAATTTATCGAAGGCAAAGAGTACACCCAAGAGGAGTTTTTTCACACCTTTAATACGCTGCACGAGTCCGGCAAACAGATCGTACTGGCCGCCGACCGCTCTCCTCATCTGATCCCGCGTCTGCAGGAGCGGCTTTGTTCTCGTTTCTCCATGGGTTTGATTGCGGAAATTCAATCGCCGGATATCGAAACCCGCATGGCCATTCTCAAGAAGAAAGCCGAGTACGAGGGGATGAACCTGCCCGCCGACGTGATCGAGTACATTGCCACCACCTACACCAGCAACATCCGCGAGCTGGAAGGTGCCCTGATCCGCGCCGTCGCCTATGTTTCCATTTCTGGCTTGCCGATGAGCGTGGAGACGATTCAGCCCATCCTCAATCCCCCCAGCGAGCCGAAAGAGATCACCGCCGACATGATTACCGATGTGGTCTGTGAAGAATTCGGCATCGACCGAGACAGTTTACTGGGATCCTCCCGCAAGCGTGACATCAGCCAAGCACGGCAAATTGCCATGTTTTTGATGCGCCACTACACCAACCTCAGCTTGCCCAAAATTGGCGATTACTTTGGGGGAAAAGATCACACCACCGTTCTCTATAGCTGTGAAAAGGTCAGTCAGCTACAGCGGCAAAGTCTGCAGTTTGAACGGCAACTGCAAAAATTGGTCGAGCGCTTGCGGGTGGTTGCCAACAGCCGGAGCAGCTAGGCTTTCTGTTGTCGCTGGGCCGTCTTTGAGGTGTTGTTGCCGCGCTGTGGAGCACCTCCAGCCTTGCCCGTCTGCGTGGAGAATCCCTCGGAAAGCGGCTACAGTAGGGACGCAATGAATGTGGTTGCAGGTGGTGAGACAGTCTGGCAAAGGGCTTCGCCTGGGTATGCTGCTCCTCTGGGCTGGACTGGTGCCTGAGCGGCCAGTTTGGGCCAATTCCCAGCAAGCCCCTATTCCAGATCCGGTGCCGGCCACCCTCTCAGCCGCTTTGGATTTGGGCTTGGATGACCGAATTTTAGAAGACAGCCCCGTGTTGCGCCGCTGGCTGCAAAACCCGCCCAATCTCCTGGAAGAAATCCGCAACACGCCCGTCTTGCCCACCCGCTTGCAGGCCGGCTTTGAGTCCTCTTCGCACTGGCGAATCAGCCTACAAGACTTGCGTCTGGGAGATCGCCTCACCCTCAGCGGTGACTATCGCCAATCTTCCGAACATCCCGAAGTGCGCCAGTACGGGTCGGAAATGCGTTACTTTCTGGCCCCCATGGGATCCCGTTTTAATCTGGCGCCACAACTGGGGTATCGGGCTTTGGAACAAAAGAACCGCAGCCTCAGCGGAGTTAGCTATGGGGCTTTTGCCGTTTTGGCCTTGGCTCCGGGAGGTGTAGATTTGACCGGCAGCTACAGTTGGGTTGCCCCCCAGGAGCCGGAAGAAGGACAGGCCACCCTGGCGGAGATCACTGCTGCCTACGCCATTAGCCCTTCCTTTCGTCTTTCTGCTCGCTATAGCCTGCGCAACTCGACCCTGGATCGGGAGTTTAGCTTTGGCGTTGGGCTGGAGTGGATCCCCTAGCCTCCGCTCTCGCCCTCACTCCCAGGCCCTCTCCCGGTGGAAGAGGAGGGCTGGGGATCGGCATGACTTGGATTGGGGTAATGGCTCCGACATCGACTCGATGGCCACTGCACAACTTAACCCGGCCCAGATCAGAGGCGCACTGCCCGCACAAAGGCCACCCAACCCAAGCTGAGATAACGCTCCAACTGCAGCCCCACCTGTTGAAGGTGCTCGCGCAACTGGGTTTCCGAGAAAAAATGAAGGCCGGTGGCTTCCAGCCATTGCTGCACCATCTGCCCCCATCCCTGTACCTGCTGGCTGTGCATCGAGACAAAGGCCCCTCCCGGTTTCAAGACGCGGGCAATTTCCCGCAAACAGGGATCCAAAGGCAATTCGTTCAAGGTGGCCCCGCTGATCACCGCCCCAAAAGTTCCAGAGGCGAGGGGAAGCTGTTCGGCTCGGGCCCGCATCAGGCTGTAGTGCTGCCAGTGGGGCTGTGCCTGTTGAGCGGCTTCCGCCAATACCCCTGCTGCATTGTCCAGGCCGATCACCGTCCGTTGTGGATCCTTGGCCAGGAGCAAGCGGCTCCAGTACCCCCCGGCAGTGCCCAAATCCAAGATGGGATCCCCCTCCCCCACCAACTCGGCCAGCAGTTGACTCTCCCGCTCGCTCCCAAAGCTCTCTCCCGTCAGCAGCGACAGGGCCCAGGGCCGCCAGAGGCGATCGTAGCCCCAGGCAAACCCAGGCAGATGGGCAATGGCTTGGGCCGGCGTGAGATGCAGGTCCGATGAGCTGCCGATAAAATCCACAGCCCCAGAAGCGGTGATGGGGTAAACCTGGCCACAACTGGGACAATAAACCCGATCTGCCACGGATCCCTGTTCCCGCCCTGGTGATTGGGTCAACCCTTCCCGACCGCAGCTCAGGCAGCGATAAAGATGAACCGGCAAAGCAGAGAGCGAAGAGAGCATGCGACAGCCCAACGCAACCCAAAACTCGCGAGGAAAAGGGGGCAGCTGCCGGGATCCAGCCCCAACAACCCCCCCAGTTGTCTATCTGGCAATGGAGATGGGATCCCCTAGACCAGCTTTGGACTCCGTCCCGCTTCCGCAAGTGGACTGGGCAGGCCGACCTTCTCCGGGATGGGCACATACTCCGAGACAATCGCCCGGAATTCGTCGCCATCCAGGGTTTCCCGTTCCACCAAGGTATCGGCCAATCGATCCAGCAGAGGGCGGTGCTCCAGCAAAATCTGCTTGGCTTTCTGGTAACAGCTCTCCAGGATCTGCCGCACCTGGCGGTCGATCTTGGCGGCCACATCCTCCGAGTACTCGACGCGGTTCATCCAGCCGCCGCCCAAGAATACCTCGTTGTTGGGGGGATCCAGCATCAAGGGCCCCAGCTCAGACATGCCAAAGCGGGTCACCATCTGCCGCACCAGATTCGTGTTCTGCTGCAGGTCGTTGCTGGCTCCGGTGGTCACTTCCGAGTAGCCGAAGACGATCTCTTCGGCCGCCCGACCGCCAAAGCCCACCACCACCCGATCCAGCAGCCAAGCGCGGCTGTACATGCCGGAGTCGATCTGCTCCTCGTTGGGCAGTTGCTGGGCAAAGCCACCTGCGCCGCCGGAACGGGGGATGATGGTCACCTTGTTCAAGGGATCCGCGTGGGGCAAAAGTGTCATCAACAGGGCATGGCCACACTCGTGGTAGGCGATCAGGCGCTTGCTCTTGCCGTCCAGAAGCGGCGGCTTGGTCAGGCCAATGGTGATGCGGTCAATGGCATCGTCAATGTCTTGGTTGGTGATGGCCATGCGCTGACGGCGGGCCGCCAAAATGGCCGCTTCATTGAGCAGGTTGGCCAGATCCGCACCGGCAAAGCCAGGGGTACGGCGGGCAATCGCCTCTAGGCTGACCTCTTCCGCCAGCTTCTTGTTGCGGGCATGCACCCGCAAGATCTCGTAGCGCCCCTTAAAGCTAGGCCGATCCACCGTAATCTGGCGGTCGAAGCGGCCCGGACGCAAGAGAGCCGCATCCAACACATCAGGGCGGTTGGTGGCGGCAATCACGATAATACCGGTGTTGCCCTCAAAGCCGTCCATCTCGGTGAGCAACTGGTTCAGGGTTTGCTCGCGTTCGTCGTTGCCCCCGCCAATGCCGGCCCCCCGCTGCCGGCCCACCGCGTCAATCTCGTCGATGAAGACGATGCAGGGCGCATTCTCCTTGGCCTTCTTGAAGAGATCCCGTACGCGAGAGGCACCCACCCCGACAAACATTTCCACAAACTCAGAGCCGGACAGGCTAAAGAAAGGCACTCCTGCCTCGCCGGCAATGGCCTTGGCCAGAAGGGTTTTTCCCGTCCCCGGCGGCCCCACCAACAACACGCCTTTGGGGATCTTGGCCCCAACAGCGGTGAAGCGCTCCGGCTTCTTCAAGAAGGTAACCACCTCTTGCAATTCTTCTTTGGCTTCTTCAATCCCGGCCACATCGTCGAACTTAACGCCGGTCTTGGCTTCCATCTGGAAGCGGGCCCGCGATTTGCCGAAGTTCATTGCCTGCCCAGGGCCGCCCGCTCCGCCACCGGCACGCCGCAGGAAAAAGAACAACCCTCCCAACAGCAACAGCGGGATCACCAGGTTGCCCAGAAGCGCCCAAAAGGCGCTGCCATTGCGGGTGGGTACCACTGCCACTTCGATCCCCTGCTCGGTGAGGCGGTTCACCAGTTGCGGTACGGTGTTGGGCAGCAGGTTCACTCGGTAGCGGGTGGAATGCTGGGTCTGGGGATCCACAGCCGTAACTTCAGCTACCAGATTGTTGTCCGTGAGGCGCACATCCGTAACCCGCCCCTCCTCGACGTAGCGCAAAAAGCGATCGTAGGTGAGGGCCGAGGCCAAAGCTGCATGGGCGGGTGCAGGCTGCAGCACCAGGCCGGATCCCTGCCAGAGACAAAAGCCCAGCAGGAGGGCGATCAGCCAGCGCTGGGGAGATAGAGGCTTGTTCATAGGGAAGAGAACGCTCGGTTATTAAAAGTCCTTTAACAAACTTAACCTGTCCCTCCTGGAAGGCACAACCCTACCCCCGCACCAAGGAGAACTCAATGGGCTTGAGATCCTTGAGATCTTGTAGGGATCCCTGCCCGCCACCAGCCTGCAATTAGGCCGAGCCGGGGGATCCCAGACCATCCAGCCCATAGACGCGCCGCCACATGGAGTCAGCCAGAGCAGCGGGCATGAGCCGCATCAGCCCCAACGCCACCTTACCCCCCGTGAAAGCGGTGTAGCGGTCGGAAGGGTGAGGATCGGTCATCGCCCTCAGGATCGGCTCCACCACCTTCTCCACCGGCCAGGCCATTTTGCTGAACGAGCTGGCCAGATCGGCGGTCTTGTCCAAGATCGCCTTGTAGGGGCCGTTGGGGTTGACAACAGCGGCAAAGGTTTCTTCCGCCACGCGGCCAAACTCGGTGGCCACCGGCCCCGGCTCGATCAAGATAACCTTGATGCCGAAGGGGGCCACTTCCACCCGCAGGGCGTCGCTGAGGGCTTCGACAGCAAACTTGGTGGCGCTGTAAACGCCGCTGAAAGGCATGGACAGCTGGCCGGCCACCGAGCTGAGGTTGAGGATGCGGCCACTGCCCCGTTCCCGCATTTGGGGCAAGAGGGCACGGGTGAGGGCGTGCAAGCCAAATACATTCACCTCAAACTGGCGCCGCATGGCCGCCACATCCACCTCTTCCACTGGCCCCATCTGGCCATAGCCGGCGTTGTTCACCAGGATATCCACCCGGCCAAAGTGATCCAGAGCCTTTTGGGCCAGCGCCTCCACCTGGGCCGTATCGGCCATGTCGGTGGGCACCACCAGCGCCTCCGCTCCCCGACTCTCCACCAAGTCTTTGACGTTTCGCAGCAGCCCTTCCCGGCGGGCCGCCAGCACCAAGCGAGCCCCGCGTTTGGCCGCCTCCAGAGCGACGGCTTCCCCAATTCCAGCAGAGGCGCCGGTAATCAGCACCACCTGATTTGCAAGTAAAGGCATGGTTTCTTTTATCCAAACTCTCCACCATCCTAGAAGAACGACCGGGATCCCTGGAGAGGGGCAGCTCCGTCTTCCGAACTTCTGGATTCGGCATCCGCTATCATGGCTACATTGGGTAAACCCAGAAAACAGCCGGGACAAAGCCCGATAGACAGGTCTCTGCTTGGGCTGAAGTCCTATGGTGCTTTGATTTAAAGTAGAGAGTTGTGTATAGGGTGCAGCGACTGTGAAGTACTTCTGCAGGCGAGTTGGCCGAGGTCGATCTCTCTCCCCGGAAGAGCGTTGGGTTGTTACTGAGGTTCGATTGGCTCAATTGCTCAGGGCAGCGGAAGCCAACTTGCGGGCCAATTCTGAGTTGCGCCAACAGCAGCAGGAGCAGCAAAAGCAACTGGAAGCCGAGCGCCGCCACAGCGAAGCCCTAAGAGACTCGACCGCCGATTTGCGCACCAGCGTGATGGAGCTGCGGGAAGGACAGGCCCTTTGGCAGAGCCATGTGGAAGAGCTGCGCTCTTGTCTGCGGGAGCTGCTCAAGGAACAAAGCGAACTGGTGCAGATTGTTGCCCAGCAGCAGCACATCCTGAAGGATTGTCAGGAAGTCATCCGCGCCATGCTGGAGCAAATGCGAGATGACCACCGAGACTTCCGCTCTGCCATCAGCATTTTGCTGGAGGAGCTGCACCAAACCGTGCGCTGTTTGGTTATCAGGTCAGGTGGCACCCTACCCAAGCCCGTTCGCCATCCCGAAGTGCCGGAGACGGATCCCGGCTCCCCGCCGACCGATTCGGCCTCGCCTGGGGAAGGCTCTTCGTCCTAGGGATCTTCTGCTCCCCCAAGAGCTATCCCACATCGCCTTCCGGCAGCCACTGCGGCCAGAACAGGCGCAACTCCCTGACCCGCTCCCCTTTGACCAGGAGGGATCCGCCCCCGGAGCGGCTTTGCAGCGGGATCTCGGCAGGAGAGAAGGAGTACACCTGTTCAGACTCTGTGATCACATCCAGTTGCAGATGGGAATGCCTCTCCAGCTCGGGGGGGAGACCCACCAAGCCCACCAGCACATCCCCTCGGTCGGAGAAGTGAAAGGCCGGCGCGCCCACCGGACTCCGCTCCAAGATGGGGATCTCCTCCAGAGACAAGCGCTTCAGATAGCCCGACCGGCTGGCCAGAACCAGGATCCCTTGGGAGGGCACCAGCGCCATACCTGCAATCTGTTCGGTGCGCCCCAGGCGCAGGGCCGGCGATCCCATAGCCGCTCGACCCATCAAAGGGATCCCTTCGGCAGCCAGCCGCAGCACCCGTCCCCCTGAAGTAGCCAGGACGACGCTGTAGCCTTGGTGGCCGGGATCCCAAAGGGCTGCCCAGCCCAGCTCATCTCCCTCTTTTAGCTTTAGGACAGTGGATCCCCGTTGGGTAAGGCCCATCAACTCTGCCAGGGCCAGCCGCTTGATCCGCCCCTGCCGGCTGAGCACCACCAAACTTGCCTTGCCCGGATCCGGAGCCAACGTGAAGGTGGCAACCATCGGCTCGGGGTTGGGGAGAAGGGTAACCAGAGGCACCCCCCGTGAGGACCCAGTGCTGAGGGGGATCCCTGCGATGGGCACGGTAAAAGCCTTGCCGCCAGCGGTGAGCACCAAGATTTCCTGCTCCAGCGTGACGCATTCCAGGCCGACCAGCACATCTTCCCCCAGTTCCCGTTGCGCGGGGTTGCTGCGGGAGCGACGGCTAGGCAGAGGCAGGCGGCGCACATAGCCCTTGCGGGTGAATTGCAGCAAGAAGTGGGTCTCTTCCGTCTCTTCGCCGCTGGGGATTTGGGCCACTTCCGCTTCCAGCTCCGAGGCCGAGAGGATCTGGGTGCGCCGGGGATCCCCGAAGGTCTTTTTCAGGTGTCGCAGCTCTTTTTTCAAATAATTCAAGAGCTTGCGGCGGTCGCTGAGGAGCCCTTGCAGTTCTTCAATGCGGGCCTGCAACTGGGCGTGTTCCTGGTGCAGCCGTTCCCGCTCCAATCCCGTCAGGCGACGCAGAGGCATGGCCAAAATCGTCTCCGCCTGCTGGGGGGTACAGCCCAAGCGAGTTTGCAGTTGGGCTTTGGCCGTAGCGCCATCGGGGGCTTGCTGCAGCAGCTCGATCACCCCCTGCAGATCTGCCAGCGCCAGCAACATCCCTGCCACCTCTTCCGCTTTGCGCTGCACCTGCTGCAACTCGGCACGGAACATCCGGTTGAGGGTGGCCTCGCGAAATTGCAAAAAGTGCTGCAGGATCTCTTTGAGGCTCAGCTGCCGCGGTTCCCCGTTCACCAAAGCCAGCAGGATGGCTCCAAAGTTGCTTTGCAAAGGGGTGAGCTTGTACAACTGCTGCAAAACCGCTTGTGGATTGGCTTCTCGCTTGAGCTCCACCACCACGCGAATGCCGCTGCGATCCGACTCATCCCGCAGATCGGCGATGCCGCTGATGCGGTCTTGGTTGGCCAACTCGGCCACTTTCTCGATCCAGGCCGCTTTGTTCACCTGATAGGGAAACTCGCTGATGATCAGGGCGGGTCGGCGGTGGCGTCCTTTGCCCGGCTGGATCTCCTCGAAGCGGGCCACCCCCCGTAGAGTGATGGAGCCGCGCCCGGTGAGGTAGGCCTCGCGGATCCCTTGAGTATCCAGGATTTGGCCGCCGGTGGGAAAATCCGGCCCTGGGATCCAGCGCAACAGTTCCTCAGGGCTGAGGTCGGGATGGTCGATCAAAGCCAGCAGGCCATCCACCACCTCCCCCAGGTTGTGGGGTGGGATATTGGTGGCCATGCCCACAGCAATGCCGGCAGAGCCGTTGAGCAGCAAGATGGGCAAGCGGGCCGGAAGAACGGTGGGCTCCGCCTGGGATCCGTCGAAATTGGGCATGAAATCGACGATCTCTTCCGACACCTGCTCCAGAAGCGCTGTGTGGCTCAGCTCCGCCAGCCGGCACTCCGTGTAGCGCATAGCCGCCGGCGGGTCATCATCCACAGAGCCGAAGTTGCCGTGTCCCGCCACCAGGGGATAGCGGCTGGAAAAGTCTTGTGCCATGCGCACCAGCGCGTCATAAACTGCCTGATCCCCGTGGGGGTGATATTTCCCCAGCACATCCCCCACCACCCGCGCGCATTTGCGGTAGGGGCGATCCGGCGTCAGGCCCAGCTCGTGCATGGCATAGAGAATGCGGCGGTGCACCGGCTTTAAGCCATCCCGGACATCTGGCAAGGCCCGCCCGACAATCACGCTCATGGCGTATTCCAGGTAGGAGCGCTGCATCTCCCCCTGCAAATCGGTGGCAATCACCCGCCCTTGACGCGGCCCCCCGTTCGATTCGGATCCCAGTCCGTCGAGAGTCAGTTGCTGAGTCATGGCACAAAGGAGCGGAACGCTTTCCAGGTTACTGTAGCCGTTTCTCTGGTTCTTGCGAGGTGGGATCCCACACTGACAGGGGCTGAGAGACTGGAAATGCTGCTCACTATCCATCGAGTTGTATCCATGCGTTTCTCTGAAAGAGCTCAACCTTTGCTCGTTGTGGTATCGATCGGCGTGGGTCTGGCCCTCACAGGATGGCCAAACTCTGTCCAAATCTTAAGAGGCTGGGTACAACCTCTGTTGGCTTTGCTGCTTTATCTCACTTTCCTGGGCATTCCACTCGCATCTGGGGGAAAGGTTTTTTTCAGAAACTTGAGCAGGTTAATCGCGCTTCTAAAGCTGTATTGGCAGTGGCGTTGGCCAGTTTGTCGATCAACTTTCTGTGGACTCCGATTTTTGCCTGGGGATTGGGGGCTGTTTTTTTATCGGATCTGCCAGATTTGTGGGTTGGCCTGCTCATGTTGATGGTAACTCCTTGTACGGATTGGTATTTGGTTTTTACAGGGATAGCGGGTGGAAATGTGGTTTTAGCAACGGCCCTGTTGCCTGTTAATTTGGTTCTGCAAGTTTTGCTTTTGCCAGTTTATCTTTTGCTTTTGGCAGGAGATTTAGTCGAATTAAATGTTGAAATTTTATTGTCAGGCTTGTTTTGGATCCTTTTCTTGCCTTTGCTGGCAGCAGCACTCACACAATACTCCATTCGGCAAATCAAAACGGAACGTGGAGAGAGGGGATCCCTTGAAAGCTATCAAGACCGGATTAGCATCATGCAGATTGTGGCTTTGAATCTAGCGATAGTTTTTATTTTTGCCACTGAAGGAAGCATTCTCGCTGAGAATCCAGCCCTACTTTTCAAGCTTCTGCCTCCCATTCTGGTTTTTTTCGCCGTCAACTTCCTCTTGGCTTACCAGGTCAGCCGCTGGCTGGGTTTGGCTTATGAGGAGTGGGTCTGTTTGACCTGTACAACCTTGGCTCGCAATTCTCCGCTTGCTTTGGCCATTGCTGCTTCTGCTTTTCCGCAGCGTCCGTTGATCCTTCTGGCTTTGGTGATCGGCCCCCTGATCGAGCTGCCGGTTTTGACGATTGTTGCCCAGATGCTGTTGCAAATTCGACAGAAGAGATGCTGGAAGCAGGCTCGACGCTAGTTGAGGTGGCGCTCGGCCAATTCTAGCCAACGGGCGGTCCCGGAGTCGATGGCGGCGGTTAAGTCTGCCAGTTTCTGGGCTAACTTTTGCACTTCGCTGTAGCCGCTGGGAGGGTTGCGATAAAGGATCTGCTCAATTTCAGCTTTTTCTGCCTCCATCTGCGGAATTTGGCTTTCAAGCTGCTCATATTCCCGTTTTTCTTTGAAGGAGAGTTTTCTGCTTTGTGGGATCCTATCAAGCTCTTTTTCAGGCTGGGGAATGAGAGGGACAGACTCAGGGCGGGCGGATTTGATCTCACTCTCTTGGCGCTGCTTATGCTCCAGATAAACAGAATAGTTGCCAGGATATTGCCGGATTTGGCCGGATCCCTCAAAGGCGAAGATGCGATTCACGGTGCGATTCAAAAAATAGCGGTCATGAGACACCACGATCACACAACCATTGAATTCTTCCAGATAGTCTTCCAATACTGCCAAGGTTTGCACATCCAGATCATTGGTGGGCTCATCCAAAATCAACACATTCGGCGCTTGCATCAACACCCTCAACAAAAACAAGCGGCGGCGCTCACCACCGGAAGTGGAGTGGGGCATATTGTTGATTGGGGGGAAAGAGAAAGCGCTCCAACATTTGCGATGCGGTGATCGTCTCCCCATCGGCAGTTTTCACCGGCTCTGCCACTTCTTTGAGGTACTCGATCACCCGTTGGTCGGGGTTGAGGCTGAGATCGTCAGAGTGTTGGTCGAAGTAGCCAATGTGGATGGTGGGGCCAATCTCCACTCGGCCCGCATCTGGAGCCAATTTGCCGATGATGATATTCATCAAAGTCGATTTTCCCGCCCCATTGGGGCCAATAATGCCCACCCGATCATCGGGGGCAAAGGTATAGGTAAAGTCTTGAATGAGGAGTTGGTCGCCGTAGGATTTGTGGATCCCTTCTAGCTCGATCACCTTTTTGCCGATGCGACGCCCGGCGGTCGCAATATCCACTTGTCCCAGAGCTTGCTTGAATTCTTGATTTTGTAGGTCTTCGATGCGCTGTTTGCGGGCTTTTTGCTTGGTGCTGCGGGCTTTGGCGCCTCGTTTGAGCCATTCCAATTCCCGCCGTAAGAGATTGGCATACTTGCGTTGGGATCCCTTTTCGACCGCTTCAGCAGCCGCTTTTTTCTCCAGGTAGTAAGAGTAGTTGCCGCTGTAGGCATACAGATCGCCGCGATCAATTTCCAGAATGCGCTGGGTAACCCGATCCAAAAAATAGCGGTCGTGGGTGATCAGCAGCACTGCCCCAGCAAAACGATTCAAATAATCTTGCAACCATTCCACCGATTCGGCATCCAAGTGGTTGGTGGGCTCATCCATCAGTAGAGCATCTGGCTCTGCCAAGAGGGCTGACGCAATGGCAATCCGCTTACGGTATCCCCCCGACAAATCGCCAACGCGGGCCTGAAAGTCTGCAATGCCCAAACGGCTGAGAATGGTTTTGGCCTGGGTTTCCAGATCCCAAGCGGATTCCACCTCGATACGCTCGCTAATACTGGCCAACTGGGATAACAGACTGGGATCCCCACCTTGATGGGCCAAGCGATGGGAAAGCTCCTCGTAGGCTCGGATCAGGCGCATTTTTTCTCCGGCAGCCGCAAACACCTGCTCCAGCACCGTATGCTCGGGATCCATCTCTGGCTGTTGGGGTAGGTAGATTATCCTCGCCCCAGAACTGACCCAGAGGTCGCCCCCATCGATGGGTTCTAGGCCAGCGATCATCTTGAGCAGTGTGGATTTTCCGGAACCGTTGGTGCCGATGATGCCGACTTTATCGCCTTCTTCTAGGCTGAAACTGGCATTCCTCAGGAGTTCCTTGATGCCAAAATCTTTGCGAACGGAGTTGAGGGTGAACAGGGCCATGGGGGATCAGGATGCTGGGATCTGCAGGATAGGTCTGCAACGATGATACTGTCCGGCTCGATCCTGACTGTTGCAGGACAACAAAAAGGGATCCCCGATCGAGAAGGGATCCCATAAGTGAAAGATCTGCTGGAGAGGATTTAGAGCTTGTACTCCACGCCGCTGGCTTTATCAATAGTGCGGATCACTTCCCAATACTCTTTGTAAGTGATGGTAATGAACTGCTCCCCACCACTCTTGCCAAACTCTTCCGCTAGCTTGGTGCCTTCCCACTTAAAGGTGAAGAAAGCCTCTTTCACTTTTTCCGCCACTTCTGGGTGGAGGTTGTAGACAACTCCATAGGCTGTGGTGGGGAAAGTTTGAGATTTGTAGATGGTGCGAATTTTGCTGGGATCAATCGTGCCCCGCTTGGCCATGCGGGTCATCACGGAGTTGGCAATAGCCGCCGCCTCGTAGTCACCGTTAAACACACCCAAGATAGAGTTCTCGTGGTTGCCTGAGAAGACAGTTTGGTAGTCAACCCCGGGCTCCATGCCAAATTCCCCTTTCAGCAGCGCCGAAGGAGCCTTAAAGCCAGAGTTGGAGGTTTCGCTAGTGAAAGCCAATTGCCGACCGCGCAGATCTTCGATGGATTGGATATCGCTATCGGCAGGAACGATGATCTCCATTTCGTAGCCGAAGCTGCCATCCAAGCTGGCCATCATAGCAAAAGGACGGAAGCCCACCGCATTCACCGCCAAAGGGACAGAGCCGGTGTTAAAGCCGGTCACATGCAAACGGCCCGCCCGCATCGCTTCCAACTGAGCAGCATTGGACTGCACTGGGAAGTATTCCACCTTCTTGCCGGTTAACTCTGCCAAGTGATCGAGAAACTCAGCCCAAACGTTCTTGTAAACTGAGGGATCCTCAACGGGGGTGTAGGCAAAGATCAGGGTATCCGGATTGATCCACTCGTTCGGATCTTCCGGCACATCGGCAATCAAATCGCCATCGCGGTCGCAGAAGCGCACATCCATCTCCGGCGGACGGGGGCAATCTTTGGCCTGGGCATGCACCAGTCCAGACAGGGCTACAGAAGCACCGGCCACGGTGGCAACTAGCCCCACGAGCAAAGAGCGACGGCCTGCCAAGAAAGTTTTCATCATAGTGTCTATTGACTCCTCAATGAGGGCTTAGTGTTTCTTCAAGGAACAGATAGAAAATAGCAGGCTAGAGTTAACTTTTTGTTAAGCGAAGATTAAGAAAAGGTAATCTCCACTCAAAATCCGCAGAATTTCAGAGAGGGATCCCAGTGATTGCTACTGATACGCTGGGTTTACCCGTAGAACTCACTCCCAGGCCCGAATGGCCGAAATGGCCACCAGCAAGCTACCAAAACCGACAACACCCGCCAAAAATGCCCCAAAGTGCCCTTCGGTTTCGGGTAGCTCGTGCTTCAGCACTTGAAAGATTAAAACCCCCGCTACAAAGGCAATGCTGGCGGCTAAGGCTATCTCCGGCAAAATGGCCCTTTGCCCCATCAGCCAACCGACAAAAAGGGATCCGATCAACAGCCAACGCCCTTGGTGCTGAAATAAGTGGGGATGATGCTCAAATAGATCTTTACAGACGATGCTGAGGTGGATAGCCAAAGCGATGGTCAGCAACAGGCAACTGAGCCATTCTTGCACCGTGTGTCTTAGCAAATAACCCAGAATTACGCTGTAGAGCGTAAAGAAACCAATGTGAACGGAAAATATCCTTGGATGCAGCAATGCCTCTTGCTTGGAAGATTGGGCCAGCCCCTCCAACCCATATACCGTAACAATGCCCAGCAACATGAGCAGATGAATGTGTTCAATCAAATAGCCCAACACAGGCACTTCTAGGGGCATCAAGTGTTGTTGCAGCTCCGTCACTTCCGCCAAAAAAGCCGTGAACACATAGGCCAGAGAAATCCCTCCACCCAGAGAGAGCCAGTAGCGCTGCGGAATGTTGTGCAGGAGTTGCTGTAGCCGCCGGGTGAAGAAGATCACCCCAATCAAGGTCAGCAGAAGGAGTAGGCTGAACATCTTGGCACCACAACTTGCAGAACTGTACCCACGTAAATACGCGGAGGAACTCCCTCGCAGATACCTTGGGCCGTCAGGCTGGGAGCTGGATTGATGAACCCTGCAAGAGAAACTCCTCTCTTATTACCCCCGCTCCAGCTGAGAATGCAGCCCATTTTGCCTGAGAGTGGGCTGAGAAACCGCAGATCAACCGCTTTTTCGTCCTCCTTGAAACCATTGACCTTGGCATCATGCTATGAGTTGATGCGACGGGATCCGATACATCAAGCCATGCCCACCCCCCCCATCCGCTTTGGCACCGACGGCTGGCGAGCCGTGATTGCCGAGGGCTTTACTTTCCAAAACTTGGCCCTTGCCGCCCAGGCCAGCGCCCAAGTCTTGGCCCGCACCTACCCCGGCGAAGGGATCCTGGTCGGCTACGACAACCGCTTTCTTTCGGAACGCTTTGCCGCCCACGTTGCTGAGGTGGTGGCCCGCCTGGGGATCCCAGTTTACCTCTCCACCTGTGTGGCCCCAACGCCGGCCTTTAGCTGGGGTGCCAAGGAGCGGGGCTGCCACGGCGCTTTGGTGATCACCGCCAGCCACAACCCCCCCCACTATTCCGGCCTCAAGGTCAAGGGGGGATTCGGTGGATCCGTGCCACCGGAAGTCACTGCCGCCATCGAGCAGGAGCTGCAAAGCCTCCAGCCTCTTGGATCCCACAAGGCCCCCATCCACACCTGGGATCCCTGGCCCGGCTACCTGGCCCAGCTCAGCCGCTTTGTGGATCTGGAAAAGCTCAAAGGATCCCCGGCCAAGATTTGGGTGGATGTCATGTTTGGCTCAGGAGCGGGGGGCCTCAAGCGCCTCTTGGGGGAGAAGGTCATTGAGTTGCAGGCGCATCGGGATCCCTTGTTTGGGGGATTTCCCCCCGAGCCTTTGCCCCAAAACCTGCAGGCTTCTGCTCAGATCATCGCGGCGGATCCCGCCCCCTTGAAAATGGGTTTGGTCTTTGATGGGGATGCCGACCGCATTGCGGCTCTCGATGGGCAAGGCCATTTCCTCAGTCCGCAGATCCTGATCCCCATCTTGATCGACCACCTGGCCGGGCGACGCGGCTTGCGGGGCGAGATTGTCAAAACCATCAGCGGCTCCGAACTGTTTGTTAAAGTTGCACAGCACTATGGCCTACCGGTTACGGAAATGCCGGTGGGCTTTAAGTACATCGCCGAGCGCATGATGAGCACCCAGGTGCTGTTGGGCGGAGAAGAATCGGGCGGCATCGGCTACTTGGGCCACATTCCCGAGCGGGATGCCCTGCTTTCGGCCCTGTATCTCATCGAAGCGGTCGCGGAAACCGGTCAAGATCTCAGCACCATCTACCGGGCTTTGCAGGAACGGGAAGGGTTCACCTCTGTTTACCTGCGCCGCGATCTCCACCTCGCGGATCAAAACCAACAAACTGAGTTATTCAAACGGCTACAGATGGATCCCCCGGCTGAGATTTTGGGGCAGAAAGTGATCAAGCATTTCGACAAAGACGGCCACAAATTTACCCTTGCCGACGGCAGTTGGGTGATGATTCGCGGCAGTGGCACCGAGCCTCTGCTGAGGTTGTACTCAGAGGCGAAAGACCTAAAAGCAGTGAACGCCCTCCTGGATTGGGCAGCAACATTGGCAGCTTAGTTCAGATCCGAGTACCAAGCCCTACGATACTGATCCGAAAAGCACGGAGTGACATACTCCCGCACTCATGCTGACGCAAAGCGCTCCGCGCCGCTAAAGCGAAAGAGTGCGGGCTTCTCAGTGACTCCTGTGAAGGACGTTTCCTGAGCTTTAAGAACGGGATGCCCCACCGCTCTGTATTTGATGTTTATCGCCGCGTTGTGGTCTCGGTGCAGTTCCAGTCCACAATGTGGGCAAGAGTGCCACCTGTCTTGAATGGTCTTCGGTACCTTTTGGCCGCACCGAGAGCAGTTTTGGCTTGTGCCGTTTGGATCCACTGCGATCACCCTCAGCCCAGCTCTTTCAGCCTTGACTGCGAGAATCCGCAGGAATTGCCCCCACCCGGCATCATAAGTAGATTTCGCTAGTTTGGTTCTGGCAATACCTTTGATGTTGAGCGCCTCATACGCAATATGCTTTCCCTTGCTTACCAGCTTCTTGGCTGTTTTGTAGTGGAAGTCTTTACGCTGGTTGGCCACCCTGAGATGAGCCTTGGCCACCCGCTTCAGGGCTTTCTTGCGGCGGTTTGACCCCCGCTTCTTGCGGGACAATGACCGCTGCAGCCTCTCCAGCCGCTTTTGGGCGCGGCGGTAATACTTGGGCACTGGGACGGACTCCCCCGTATCGGTCGTCAAAAAGGAGTCCAGCCCCATGTCGATCCCCATGGTGTTCTCCAGTGTTGGCAGGTCGGGAGTGAACTCGGGGACAGACGTATCTTGCAGGCTTAATGTCACATACCACCCGTCCGCTTTGCGGGTGATGGTAGCAGTCTTGATGACAAAACCGTCAGGCAAAGGACGGTGCTGAATCAGCTTAACTGTGCCAATCTTGGGCAGATGAATGAACTTCCCCTGAATGCAGTCCTGCTTCATCTGGGGGAAGGTGAAGGAACGATACCGGCCCACCCCCTTGAATCTCGGCCTCCCTGTCCTCTTGCCGTTGTGGTCGCCTTTCAGCCAGCGGTCGAATGCTTTGTGCACTCGCTCTACGCAATCTTGGAGGACTTGCGAGTGGACTGCTTGGTATTCGGGAAACCTTGCCTTGGTATTCACCAGATCCCGCTTTTGGGAGTAGTAATCAGGCCTGTCCTTCAGTTCAGGCAAATGACAGATTAAAGGGCAAGCGTTGATATCACAGCGGTTTTGCTCCCACCAGTTAAACCGCTCTGCCAGCCGATAGTTGTACTGCTTGCGCAACAGCTCCAGCCACTGATCCATCAGGGCAGCTTGGCTGGGCGTAGGCCGCAGACGGTACTGATAAGCAGTCCTCATCTTAAGCGTGCCTAGAAACCGCTACACTGATTATAGCGCCAGTAAGGATTGGCAGCCATGAAGCATGATTTTGTTTCCAGCGGCAGAGCTGTATCTGATTTGAAGGCACACTTGGTCTTAACCACCAAGTACCGGCGCAAGGTATTTACTAGAGAAATGTTGCAGCGATTGCATGAAGTTATGTATGACCTCTGCCAGAAGTGGGGCTGCAAACTTATTGAGTTTAACGGCGAGGCAGACCATATTCATCTGCTATTCCAGTACTATCCGCAGATAGATCTGTCCAAGTTGGTAAACAACATTAAATCCGTCTCTAGCCGTAGGATGAGAAGCGAGTTTGCGGACTACATCAGCAAGATATATCGGAAAAATGTACTGTGGAATGAATCTTATTTCATCGCTTCATGTGGTGGGGTGACGGTCTCGGTTTTGTGCCAGTACATTGAAAACCAAGGAACTCCCGCCTCTCATCCCGACCCAAGCGCTCCGCGCCGCTAGCGCGAACGTCCTGCGGACAGAGGGCGGGGCTTCTCGGCGGACTAGCTAAGCGCGCCCAGCCCCTGAGGAGACACGCTGGGGACTTTGGATTTGATGTGATCAGTTCCATCACCCCCTCCTAGCTTTGCACAGATTTCTTAGAGGCGATATTTGCTACTCGACCTTGACCGCTGCAAACTTCTGAGCTGCAATTGGGGGAGTCGAAGAGTTAGTAACCGTTACCAGTGCAGCAAAAGAAAAGCCGATTGGGTGTAGCTCAACAGTCTCACCCAAGATGGTCTTGGACATTCATACAAGCCAGGCATGTATCGTCTACTTAACTGTAATGTTCACACGTGCCTGCGCCGAGATAGGAGGACTAGAAGAGTCCGTAACAGTCACCAATGTCAAGAGAGTAGAGCCAATGGGAGGAGTGTCTTTGGTGGCTGGACACTGCACCTTGATTGCCCCCGTTGGCCTGTCAAACGAAAAGCCAGCTGGCGGTGGAGGTTCAGGCTCTGCCTTGAAAGTTAGGGGGTTAAGGACTTTACCTTGGGTGGTAATTTGTGGATTTACGATGACTAGCTTACCAAGGTTGTTGGTGCAATCTACTGAATCCCCATATTTAAGCTCGATAGAACCTACAGCTGATTTCACAGGAATCACAAAGTTAATATCACTGGTCAGGAAGTTGCTGGCAGTAGTTAAGGATGGGTTAAGCTTAATAGTGATGGAGCCAGTGAATACCCCGTCCGTTAGTCGAATAACTCCGAATTCTTGAGGCCCTTTGCTACCTTCCTTAAAGAGGAGAGTAGAGGTCGAAACAGTGAACGGAGCGCCCGCCCCAAAGGGGTTAGGAGTTCCGCTGACATCCAAAACAACCTGCCCACCAATCGGAGGGGCTTCGAGTTTGACATTGACAACCTTGGTAGCCCCAACTATGTCATTATCGAGAAACTCTATCGTCGGAGGGGTAACCGTAATGGTAGGCGGCGCTTCCTGCAATACCTTAACCGGCACAAGAACATTCACACTGCCCACCGGGTAATTGACAGCTGTTGTGGCAGGGTCGCGGGTAACTATTATGGTGGCATTGCCCGCTTGCGTGGCCGGGATCAAACGGGTTAATGTAACTGTGGGCTTATCCTCGGATCCCGGTGGAATGACAACAGTTACGAAAGAGGCAGCTGTTGTAGAAACACCCACCACCTGTGGGTTATTGCTTTCCACCTTCAACACCAAACTGCCATTAGCAGGAGCTTTGGAAGGCGTAAGGGTTATAGTTTCGGTAGAACCAACAGTTGTGCCTTTTGCAAACTCAACTTTTTCCGGAATAACGCTGACTTTCTCAACAGGGAACGGAGTGGGGGGAGGAGGAGGGAAAGGAGTAAAAGGAACAGGGATCTCCGCCTTAATGGTGGGAACAGGAGCAGGAGAGGGAATCGGAGGAATGGTTGGGGCTGGGAGAGGAGGTTGGATAGCAATGGTAGGAGTTGGTAAAGGGATCCCTGGGGCTATAGGAGGTAAACCCACCTCAGTGCCTCCGGTAGGTACGCTGGGCGTTTGCGGCGGAATGATCGGCCCAGGAACAAAGCTAGTGGCGCTTTTGTCGTTGGATTGCTGACAGCCGATCAAGCTTGCCGTAGTGAAGAAAACAGCCCCCGCGCTGCCTAAAGCCCGCAACCAACTTCTTTCGGTCTTGAACTTTTGCACCTTCATTTCCTGCCACCTTCGCTTACAAAACGGAAGTCCTCTCCAAAGCCGCATCACCATTGGCTGCTAGTTGGCTACTAGAGTGATGGGAGGAGCTGCACTGGGTAGAGTCTGATTGTTCGACACAAATAGCAGCGGCAATGTGTAGATCCCAGGAGCCGTTGCTTGAATGGAGACGTTCACCTCGCAAGTAGCACCTGCTGCCAGAACTCCGCCCGAAAGGTTGATGATCCTTGTTCCCGGTATTGCGCCCAAAGTGCCCCCGCAGGTATTTGGATTGGCAATGCCGGCAGGTGTGGGAGGATTGGCCACGACCAGCCCCTCTGGCAAGACTGCCTGGAAGCTGAGACCACTCAAGGGAATAGCGCCAGCCACTCGGTTATCGACTACAAAGGTGAGGGTAACAGGTGTATTGACCGGCGCTGGATTGGGCAGTAGGAAGCGAGCAAACAGGGGCGAGGGTCCCACAGGAACCGGCGTTGGCACAGGAGTGGGGCCTGAGGTAGGCGTAGGTACAGGCGGCAGGGGCGTTGGAGTCGGACTAGGCGTCGGCAGAGGAAGATTGCCGCAGGGTGGAATGGCAAAGCCGCGCACCTCGTTTCGAGTTTCCCCTGGATTGAAAATTGAGTCATCAACCCGCAAAACTTGTCCAAAAGCATCTCTAATAGTTAGGACAAAAACAATGTCATCTCCTGTCAGTATTTCTCGGTTCTCGATCCTCCTAATTCCCTTTGAAAAAATCCTCAAGTCATCGAAAAACCTAGGATCCGTTGGAAACGTGTAGCTAAAGTTGAAGCCGTTAGCGTCAGTGAACGTGTTGCCTCTCCCAATCAGCAGGTTCCTAAACTGACTCAGGGCCTCAGGCCGGATTACGCTGGTAACATCCGTTCCACAAGTGATGTTCAAGACCTGAATGTCTACACTCGCAATTGTTCCTCGGACAATCAGGTTGGTCAAGTCCACTCTGTAAGAGAGCGATGCAAACGGCTGGTCGACGTTGAAGCCGCCCCCTGGCCCAAATTGAGGCGGATCCGGCAGATCGGGTTGAACTGGCGGCGGCGTGATGGGGGCAAAGTCCGGCCCGGGGCGAAAGGTGATGGGCGTGAGGTTGGGTGAAATGGTAGGGGCAACCGCCACCGGAGGGGGTGTAGCTCCGTCGGCAGTCAAGAGGGGCGGCAGCCCACCAGTAGTCTCGCTGCTACAACCAGTGACCAGGGCCAGCGAAGCCCAAGTTACCAGAAGGGAAAGGCCACCGCCGCCAAGGGCTGAGCCAGAACGTCGTTTCATTGGGGAAGTCTCCACTCACTCACACCACAGCAAATCTTTCCGACAGCGTCCAGCCGGGATCCACTGAATTTACCCCTGTACATTGACAAGCAAGATTACGAGGTATCCCGTTTGAAAGGGGGATGACTGCTGTTAGTTCTACTGCATTCCAGGGCGTTGTCAAGCGACCGGCAGAGCAAATCCAAGAAATTTTTCCGGAAATGGCCCATCCCCTAGATATGGGGTATCATAGCCTCGAGCAGGGGCGGCCAGCTTACCTGTAGCGTTGGGGTTGGGTGCCTTTCCCTCCATTTTGTGTGTGGATTTCCCCAGATTAGGGTGTGTGAGGAAGTGCCTTATGAACTTCAAAGGTCGCTCATTAGCGGTTTTGTGTGGAGTCTTGCTGCTAGGCGGCTGCGGCGAGGTTAATGAGTCCCCGACCTTGCCTGGGCCCGTCCAGGTGGATCCCACGGCGTTTGTCTCGGCGCAGGAGTACCGCTTTACCCCCGGCTCGGTGCTGGAGACCACCAGCCTCCGGTTGGACTACGTCAATCCGAGGTTTGACAATGGGATCCCTGTGCGTACCAACCCCTTGCAGGGAAGCGGTGAAGCTCGCATCGCCAATGTTGAAGCCCGCATCTTGCCCGTGAACGAGATCCCAGCCAGTGAGCTGACAATCGACTCCACCCTTCGCTCCAGCACCCTGGCCGTCCAAATTGGGCGAACCACACCGCTGGTGAATATCACTGCCTTTGGACCCAACGACGGCAGGCTATCTACGCAATTCAATATCGCCGGGCTGGTTGCAATTTCGACCCTCCCCAACGACCAGCGCATTCGGGTGAACACCACCTTCAGGGCTATCCGAGATGACCGTACTGTTTTAACGCTCACCGTGCGCCGCATTTTGGTGAGTAGAAATGGTAATCAAGTCGTCCTGGAGGGAGATTCTTCCCTGATTGTCCCCACTGTGGGTGTATTGTTTGAAAACGGTGGCCCTGGCCCCGGTGGTGAGATTTTGGCGCCTGGCTCCTTTGTCAACCCTCCTCCACCCCAAGGTCCTGTAGTCGCTATTCTCCAAACAGGCAGTTTCTCCGCGAGCTTTGTGGTGCGGCAGCGGGGGGTTGCGGGCGATGGCACTCCTGAGGATGCCTTGGCTCTCTTTGCCCGCCTGAACTTCCGGCCCAACCAGGCGGAGATTGTCTATCGCCCTGCCCAGGTGGGCACCCAGTCGGTGTTGTTTGCCCCGGATCCGACGCGGCCCAATATCTTGCCCAATCAGTTGGTGCGCATCCGGCGCCTGTTGAACGGTCGGGTGCAGGCAGAGTTTGACCCGGCCAATGTCAGCACAGTCCTCAACTTCGTCCAGGTTAGCCCGCCGCCGCGACCTTTCCCCACCCCGATCCCGCAGTTGCCCGTCCCTGAGCGTCCCGGTGCCCCTACCGCGTTTGACTACTTCTTCTCCTTGCGCACCGAGCGCTCCACAGGTACGTTGCCTGGATCCCCTGTGGAGGGAACTAATCTCAGTCCTGTTATCCTTCAGGGCATTGTCCCCACCACGGGAGATTTTGTCTTCCGCACCTTAGCTGGGGCACAACTGGCCGGGCCGTTTAATAGGGCAGATATTGGCGGTTCTCTGCTGCGAGGCAACTTGAATTTGGTTTTCGATCCAACCACCTCTGGCTCGAATATCTCTGGGCAATTCTTTATTGAGCAAGAGTTCCCCACTGACAACCAAGTTATAGGCCCGAACTCACCAACTGGCGACGGAAATACGGGTACTCCTGATGCAGGGGGAGTTATTCTCATTATTCGTGGATTCTTTGAGGGCACGCAGGTGCGGCTGTAACCCAGGCAACCCGTTTGATCCCAGAGCAGGGATCCGCTCTGGCTTGGCCTTTTCGTCGGTCAGAGCTTGGGTAGATCGCTGAGCACCACCTGTGCGCAGTTGTGGCCAGGGATCCCGGTCACTCCGCCTCCTGGGTGCGCCCCTGAGCCGCAGAGGTAAAGGCCGGGAATGGGGGAGCGATAGTCGGCCAGGCCGGAGATGGGCCGCAGGTTGTAGCTTTGATCCGGCGTCATTTCCCCGTGAAAAATGCTGCCCCCCACAAGGCCAAAGCGGGCTTCCAGATCCACAGGCGACAACATCTGCCGTGCGATCACGGCGTTTTTGATGTTGGGGGCAAATTGGGCAATTTTGTCGATTACCCGATCGGCAAATTCCTCCCGTAGGCCATCGTTCCAATCTCGCCCTTTGGGTTGGTAAGGCACAAACTGACAGAAACAGGAGAGAATGTGCTTGCCTGGGGGAGCCATCGTCGGGTCGGTGGGGGATTGGCTGTAGATCTCGATAAACGGATCCCGGGAAGGGATCCCGTATTTGCAATCATCCCAAGCCCGCTCCAGATAGGCCACCGAGGGAGCAATGTCTACCGTGGCGGAACTGACCACTTCTGGGGGCACTTCAGCAGGGGCCGCTGTGTAGCGGGGCAGTTCCTCCAGGGCCAAGTTGAGCTTGTACACCGGGCCTGAGGTGCGGTAGTGCCGTTCTAGCCGGTCACGCAAGTCTGGGGGCAAAGAGGAGCAGAGTCGCAAAAAGGTGATTTGGGGATGGGCATTGGAGAGAACCGCCCGCGCCCGCACGGTTTCCCCCGATTCGAGGATAACCCCAGCGGCCTGCCCACTCTCCATCAAGATCTCCGCCACTGGAGCAGACGTGCGGATCTCCACCCCTAAGTCCAGAGCTGCCTTGGCCATCGCTTGGGTAATGGATCCCATCCCACCGCGCACATAGCCCCAGACCCCACGCGAGCCAATAGCCCGACCTACCGCATGGACCAGCCAAATGTAGGGCGTACCCGGAGTCATCGGCCCGGCAGAGGTGCCGATCAAAGATTGGGGAGCCATCGCCGCCTTGACTTGCTCCGACTCGAAGAACTCATCCAGGAGATCAGTGGTCGAGAGGAGCATGATGCGGCGGAAATCGTCTTCATAGCCAGCAGCTGCAAAGCGATCCGCCAGTTGCCCCAGTGAAATCGGCGGCTGCATTAAGGTTGGCTCCACCACCTCGTTCACCCGATCCCAAAACTCCTCCCAGCGGTCGTAGGCTTCTGCATCTTTGCGGGAAAACTTGGCAATTTCCGCTTTGCTCTTGGCGCGGTTATCGGCATACAGGAAGAGGTGCTGCCCATCCGGGAAGGGCATGAAATAGGAAGGTTGCTTGGCATAGACCTCAAAGCCATAGTCCGGCAGGCGCAGATCGCGGATGATCTCCGGGCGCAGCAAACTACAGGAATAGGAAGCCACCGACACGCGAAAGCCTGGGTGAATTTCTTCTGTAATTGCAGCCCCACCAACGGTGTGATAGCGCTCCAGCACCAGCACTTTTTGCCCGGCCTTGGCCAAATAGCAAGCGCTCACCAGCCCGTTGTGCCCGGCCCCAATCACCACCGCGTCGTAGCTCATCAACAATCCTTCTGCAAACGCTTCTCCACCCACAATACTCCTGCCAGCCAAGACTCGATCTGCCGGCAAGGGATCCCTGCCTTAACCGATGGAAAAAACCTGATCCAGACTCAACTCTCCAGCCCGGATCCCTGGGATCCCAACTTTTTCCGTGGGGGTGTAAGCCTCTCTTTTCTGGTAAACTCCCGACTCCGTTGGCAAGCTGTAAGCCTCTAGGCAGTTCTCCTGCAAGTTCAAGATCCAGTAGTTGGGGATCCCGGCTTTGGCGTAGAGTCCGAGTTTGACTTCCCGATCATAGGTAAGGGAAGAATCAGCCACTTCGATGATGAGATAGATGTCTTCGGGCTGAGGATGCCGAGAGCGGTACTCATCCTGCTGAAAGCGCACAATGACAAAGTCGGGCTCCGGCTCGTGATTGGGGGGCAGTTGCACCGGATCCTGGGTGCGCACAATAGCTTGCTCCTGCACAAGGCCCACCAACAGTCGGTACAGGCGGCTACAGTAGGCGGCGTGCCTCTCCCCTTTCGTCATCTTTTGAACCAGGAGCCCGTCAATCAGCTCCAACTGATTGGGCTCTTCAATCTGTCCAGACTCAATCAGCCGATGAAACTCCTCAAAGGTATATCGCCTGATATAGGGATCCAATCGGGCGGCTAGAGTCATCGACCAAACTCATCAGACCCTAAACTTCATATCACCACTCTACCAACTCACAAAAAAGGGATCCCTGGACCAGCCGAGGGATCCCTTCTCTACCGGTTATTCAGCAGGTGAGGCTTGCTACCCCGACTGAGAGGCTGTCGAGGCGATAACAAAGGCCGCGTAGGTCAACACGTAACCCACCGTGAAGTGAGCCAGACCCACCAGACGACCTTGGACAATCGACATGGCCACCGGCTTGTCTTTCCAGCGGATCAGCTTGGCCAAGGGAGTGCGCTCATGCGCCCACACCAAGGTCTCGATCAGCTCTTGCCAGTAGCCGCGCCAGGAGATCAGGAACATGAACCCAGTTGCCCACACCAGGTGGCCGAACAGGAACATCCAGGCCCAAACCGCCAGGTTATTCATCCCGTAGGGGTTGTAGCCGTTGATCAACTGGGCGGAGTTGGCCCAGAGGTAATCCCGCAGCCAGCCCATCAGGTAGGTGGAGTTCTCGTTGAACTGGGCAGTGTTGCCGCTCCAAACCCCAAGCTGCTTCCAGTGCCAGTAGAAGGTAACCCAGCCGATGGTGTTCAGCATCCAGAACATGGCCAGGTAGAAGGCATCCCAGGCGGAGATGTCGCAGGTGCCGCCCCGACCCGGGCCATCGCAGGGGAAGCTGTAGCCGAAGTCTTTTTTATCCGGCATCAGCTTAGAGCCGCGAGCATCCAACGCACCTTTCACCAAGATCAAGGTGGTGGTGTGCAGGCCCAGCGCAATGGCGTGGTGCACCAGGAAGTCACCCGGGCCAATGGGCAGGAACAAAGACCCGTTGGGATCGTTGATGGCCTGCAGCCAGCCCGGCAGCCACACGTTGCCGTAGTTGGGCCAAGCGGTAGAAGCAAGGCTGTCGGGGTTGGACAACAACACATCCATGCCGTAGATCATCTTGCCGTGAGAGGCCTGGATGAACTGAGCAAACACCGGCTCGATCAAGATCTGCTTCTCCGGCGTGCCAAAGGCCTGCATGACGTCGTTGTGGACGTACAGCCCCAGGGTGTGGAAGCCCAGGAACAGCGATACCCAGCTGAGGTGGGAGATGATCGCTTCCTTGTGATCCAGCACCCGCGCCAGCACGTTGTTCTTGTTGGCCTCAGGATCATAGTCCCGCACCAGGAAGATGGCCCCGTGGGCAAACGCCCCCACCATCAAGAAGCCAGCAATGTACTGGTGATGGGTGTAGAGAGCCGCCTCCGTGGTGTGATCCATGGACATGAACACGTAGGGGTTGAGGGCGTACATGTGCTGCGCCACCAGCGAGGTCACCACCCCCAGACAGGCCAAGGCCAGAGCCAACTGGAAGTGCAGGGAGTTGTTGACCGTGTCGTAGAGACCTTTGTGGCCTTCTCCCAGCAGGCCTCCGAAGGGAGTGCCCTTGGGGGGGTTGTGGGCGCCAAGGATCTCCCGGATGCTATGGCCAATGCCCCAGTTGGTGCGGTACATGTGGCCGGCCACGATGAAGATCACCGCGATGGCCAGGTGGTGGTGGGCCATGTCCGTCAGCCACAGGGACTGGGTGTTGGGGTTAAAGCCACCCAAGAAAGTGAGGATGGCCGTGCCCGCCCCTTCTGCCGTGCCCCAGACATGGTTGGCCGTGTCCGGGTTCTGGGCATACACCCCCCAGTTGAGGGTAAAGAAGGGCTTCAGACCTGCCGGGTGGGGCAGAGTGGTAAGGAAGTTGTCCCAGCCTACGTGCTGCCCGCGGGACTCGGGGATGGCGACGTGTACCAGGTGACCAGTCCAAGCCAGGGAACTGACCCCAAACAAGCCGGCCAGGTGGTGGTTGAGACGGGCTTCAGCGTTCTTGAACCAGCTCAGGCTAGGCCGGAAGCGGGGCTGCAGGTGCAGCCAGCCGGCAAACAGAAACACCGCCGCCAACAACAGCAGGCCAATCGCGCCGGTGTAGAGATCGCCGTTGGTGCGCAGGCCAATGGTGTTGAACCAGTAGTACAGGCCAGAGTAGGCCGCGTTGACGGGGCCGCCGCCCCCCGGTTGGGTAAAGGCTTCCACCGCTGCCTTGCCAAAGTGGGGATCCCAGATGGCGTGGGCGATGGGGGTGACACCCGTGGGGTTGGCTACCCATTGCTCATAGTTGCCTTGCCAGGCGATGTGGAAGACGTTGCCGGAGGCCCACAGGAAGATGATTGCCAGATGGCCAAAGTGGGTGGCGAACAGCTTTTGGTAAAGCCGCTCCTCCGTCATGCCATCGTGGGTCTCGAAGTCGTGGGCGGTGGCAATGCCATACCACAGCCGACGCGTGGTGGGATCGCTGGCCAGGTCTTGGCTGAATTGGGGAAAACGAGTTGCAGTTGTCATGATTCTCTCTTCCTCCTTGCCTTAGCCGAGTGCGCCGAACCGTGCCAGGAAGAACGCCCAGGTGGTGACGATCCCTCCCAACAGGTAGTGGGCCACACCGACCGCCCGACCCTGAATGATGCTCAGAGCGCGGGGTTGAATGGCCGGAGCGACTTTTAGCTTGTTGTGGGCCCAAACGATGGACTCAATCAGCTCCTGCCAGTAGCCGCGACCGCTGAACAGGAACATCAGGCTGAAGGCCCAGACGAAGTGAGCGCCCAAGAAGAGCAGCCCATAAGCCGACAGCGCCGAGCCGTAGGAGTTGATCACCTGCACCGATTGCGCCCACAGGAAGTCCCGCAACCAGCCGTTGATGTTAATGGCGCTGGTGGCAAAGTTGCCGCCGGTGATGTGCTCAATCGTGCCATCGGCGTTGACGGTGCCCCAGATGTCGCTCTGCATCTTCCAGCTGAAGTGGAAGATCACGATGGAGATGCAGTTGTACATCCAGAACAGCCCCAGGAACACGTGATCCCAGCCGGAGACCTGGCAGGTGCCGCCGCGGCCCGGGCCATCGCAGGGGAAGCGGAAGCCCAATTTGCCTTTGTCCGGGATCAACCGGGAAGAGCGGGCAAACAACACCCCCTTGAGCAGGATCAGCACCGTGATGTGGATGGTCATGGCGTGGATGTGGTGCACCATGAAGTCCGCCGTGCCCAGCACCATCGGCATCATGGAGACCTTGCCGCCCACAGCTACCACGTCGCCACCAAAGATGGGGCTAACCGAGGCGCCCACATAGGGAGCGGTGCTGGCAATGGCCGAAGTGTGCAGCGACTGGATCCACTGGGCAAAGATGGGCTGCAGTTGGATGCCGGTGTCCGAGAACATGTCCTGCGGACGGCCCAGGGCCTGCATCGTGTCGTTGTGGACGTAGAAGCCAAAGGCGTGGAAGCCCAAGAACAGACACACCCAGTTCAGGTGGCTGATGATGGCGTCGCGGTGGCGCAGTACGCGATCCAACACGTTGTTGCGGTTCACCGCCGGGTCGTAGTCCCGCACCATGTAGATGGCCCCGTGGGCAGCACCCCCCACCACGAAGAAGCCGCCTATCCACATGTGGTGGGTAAACAGGGAGATCTGGGTGGCGTAGTCGATGCCCATGTAGGGGTAGGGGTTCATGGCGTACATGTGCTGGGCCACGATGATGCTCAGGGATCCCACCATGGCCAAGTTGATGGCCAGTTGGGCATGCCAAGAGGTGGTGAGCACTTCGTACAGACCTTTGTGGCCTTCGCCGGTGAAGGGGCCCTTGTGGGCTTCCAGGATCTCTTTAATGGAGTGGCCGATGCCCCAGTTGGTGCGGTACATGTGGCCGGCCACGATGAAGAGCACGGCAATGGCCAAGTGGTGGTGGGCTTGATCGGTTAGCCAGAGGGCGCCCGTTTGCGGATCCAGGCCACCCTTGAAGGTGAGAAACTCCGCGTATTTGCCCCAATCCAAGGTAAAGAAGGGCACCACCCCGCTGAAGATGCCCCAATCCACGCTGGGGAACATCTCCTTCATCAAGGCGGGCTTGAGGATGAACTCGTGGGGCAAAGGCACCTGATCAGCCGGCACGCCCGCATCCAACATCTTGTTGATGGGAATGGCCACGTGGATTTGGTGACCGGCCCAGGCCAAAGAACCCAGCCCCAGCAGGCCCGCCAGGTGGTGGTTGAGCATCGATTCCACATTTTGGAACCACTCCAGCTTGGGAGCCCGCTTGTGGTAGTGGAACCAGCCGGCGAACAGGCACAACCCGGCCATCACCAAGCCACCGATGGCGGTGCAGAGGAGTTGAAACTCATTGGTGATGCCGGCAGCTCGCCAGAGGTGAAATAGACCAGAAGTAATGCGGATCCCTTCGAAGCCGCCGCCCACATCCCCATTCAGGATCTCTTGGCCGAAGATGGGCCAGACCACTTGGGCGCTGGGCTTGACGTTGATCGGATCCGCCAGCCAAGCAGAATAGTTGGAGAACTGAGCTCCGTGGTAGTACATGCCGCTCAGCCAGACGAAAACCACTGCCAAGTGGCCGAAGTGAGCGGAAAAGATCTTACGAGAGACGTCTTCTAAGTCGCTGGTGTGACTGTCGAAGTCATGAGCAAGAGCATGGAGGTTCCAGATCCAGGTCGTGGTCTTGGGGCCACGGGATAGGCTGCGGTCGAAGTGCCCCGGCTTGGCCCATTTCTCAAATGAGGTGGGAACCGGATCCACATCAACCGACACCTTGACCTTCGGCTCTCGCTCCTTTGGCGTAGTTGTCATCAAGAACTCCTCTCTTGCGACAAGGAACGAAGCATCCCTACCCCTTGGCAGAAGATTCCCCCAGGGCAGGACTTACCTGGCATTATAGGTCAGGGTTTGTGAGCCCTCAGTTGCTTCACAATAATTAAACGAGGGATCCCTTGTCCCATCGAGGCTGGAGTCGATTGGCAATTGTTTTTTCGATCATAGATGTAAATATATGTAACGAATTTTCAGTCGACCCAATGGGTTCTAATGAAGGGTTGAAACCAGACAACAAGCAGCAAGGGATCCCCTGGGTGGGGATGTGTGGTAAAACCCTGGCAGCCCTTTTGCAGATACCACCCTATGACCCTAGAGATTCCCCGTCGCCAATACGTCAGCAACTACGGCCCCACCGTAGGGGATCGGGTGCGCCTGGCGGATACCGAACTGATCATCGAGGTGGAGGAGGATTTCACCACCTACGGCGAGGAGATTAAGTTTGGGGGCGGCAAAACCATCCGCGATGGCATGGGGCAATCGCCGACGGCCACCCGCGCCAACGGGGCCTTGGATCTGGTGATCACCAACGCCCTGATCCTGGACTGGTGGGGCATTGTCAAGGCGGATGTGGGCATTCGCGATGGCTACATTGTCGGCATCGGCAAAGCCGGCAACCCCAACATCCAAGCGGGGGTGACGCCGGGCATGGTGGTGGGCCCCAGCACCGAGGTGATTGCCGGGGAGAACCTGATCCTGACGGCGGGAGGGATCGATGCTCATGTGCATTTCATCTGCCCGCAGCTGTGCGAGTTTGCTATCGCTTCGGGAGTGACCACCCTTTTGGGGGGCGGAACCGGGCCGGCCACCGGCAGCAACGCCACCACCTGCACCCCTGGAGCTTGGAACTTGGGCAAAATGTTGCAGGCGGCGGAGGGGTTCCCCGTCAATTTGGGCTTCTTTGGCAAGGGAAACGCGGCTTTTCCCGCAGCTTTGCGGGAACAGGTGGAGGCAGGGGCCTGCGGCCTCAAGATCCATGAAGATTGGGGATCCACGCCGGCGGTGATCGACAGCTGTTTGCAAGTCTCGGATGAGTACGACATCCAAACCCTCATCCACACCGATACTTTAAATGAATCGGCTTTTGTGGAAGATACCATCGCCGCCATCAATGGCCGCACCATTCACACCTTCCACACCGAAGGGGCCGGGGGTGGGCATGCCCCCGACATCATCCGCATTGCCTCCGAGCCCAACGTGCTGCCCAGCTCCACCAATCCCACCCGCCCCTTTACCCGCAACACCATCGAAGAGCATCTGGACATGCTGATGGTGTGTCACCACCTGAGCAAGAATGTGCCGGAGGATATTGCTTTTGCCGAAAGCCGCATTCGCCCCCAAACCATTGCCGCCGAAGACATCTTGCATGACATGGGGGTGTTCAGCATCATCTCTTCCGACTCCCAGGCCATGGGCCGGGTGGGGGAGGTAATCATCCGCACTTGGCAGACGGCTCACAAGATGAAGGTGCAGCGGGGGCCTTTGCCGCAAGACAGCAGCCGCAACGACAACTTCCGGGCCAAGCGTTACGTGGCTAAGTACACCATCTGCCCCGCCATCGCCCAAGGACTCAGCCACGTCATCGGGTCGGTGGAGGTGGGAAAACTGGCGGATCTGTGTCTGTGGAAGCCGGCCTTTTTTGGGGTTAAGCCGGAAATCGTCCTGAAGGGGGGCCTGATTGCCTACGCCCAAATGGGGGATCCCAATGCTTCCATTCCAACCCCGCAGCCGGTGTACCCCCGCCCCATGTTCGGCAGCTTTGGCCGCGCCCTGACCGAGACCAGCCTCCTCTTTGTCTCCCAGGCTGCTCTAGACTTGGGGATCCCGGAGAAATTGGGGATCCAGCGCCGGGCCGTAGCGGTCAAAAACTGCCGCGAGATCGGCAAAGCGGATTTGAAACTCAATACCGCCACTCCCCACATTGAGGTGAACCCGGAGACCTATGAAGTGCGGGCTGATGGAGAGCTGCTCACCTGTGAGCCGGCAGAGGTGCTGCCCATGGCGCAGCGGTATTTTCTGTTCTAATTTGGGTGTTCTAATTTGGGAGAGCTTGAGAGCCCTTTGGGAGGTTGATCGGTAACTCAAGCATGGGCCACCTTGTTCTCCGCCATCTCAGCAAGCGCTTCCACAAGCGAGGGATCCCTGTCCTCAGGGATTTGTCTTTGAGCGTGGAGGCAGGAGAGATCTTCGCCCTGCTGGGGCCGTCGGGCTGCGGCAAGTCCACCACCCTCAATCTCATCGCTGGCCTGCTGGAGCCGGATCCCTTGCCCTATCCGGGGGAAATCTGGCTGGACGGGATCCCCCTCAACCCTCTGCCGCCGGAACGGCGCGGCGTGACTTTGCTGTCCCAACACAGCCGCCTGTTTCCCCACCTGAGCGTGGGGGAGAATGTTGCTTTTGGCCTGAAAATGCGGGGCATTCCCCGGGCAGAGCGGGAGGCTGCCGCCTGGCGCATGTTGGAGCGGGTGCAATTGGCCGGCTTTGCTCAGCGTCGGCCCAGCCAGCTTTCTGGCGGACAAGCGCAGCGGGTGGCCCTGGCGCGGGCTTTGGTGATTCGGCCCAAGGTGCTGCTGTTGGATGAACCTTTATCGGCCCTGGATGCCAACCTGCGCCAAGAGATGCAGGCCCTCATCCTGGAGCTGCAGGCGGAAACAGGGGTGACGACGGTGCTGGTTACCCACGATCAAGCAGAAGCCACAGCCATGGCCCAACGCATCGGCCTGATGTTTGAGGGGCAGCTACACCAGGTGGGATCCCCTGTGGAGTTCTATCAGCAGCCGCGCTCCGAGCGCATTGCCCGCTTTTTTGGCGGGGTCAATTTTTTCGATGCGCAGGCGGAGGGTCACCAGCTTCGCCTCAACAACGGGATCCTCTTGAAAAGCGCCGCGCCACTCCAAGGTCAGGTGCGGCTGACGGTGCGCCCGGAACAGGTGCAGGTGCTTCCCCAGCCGCCCGGCTTGGCCGACAATGTTTTCTCCGCTCAAGTGATGGCGGAACGCTTTGCGGGCACCCAGCGACGGCTGACCTTACAAACCCCTTGGGGCAGTCTGCAGGCTTGGGTGGCTCCCCATCAGGTGTTTGCGCCGGGGCAGGCAGTGTGGATCCATTTGCCGCCAGAGGCTCTGTGGCCTGTGGGGGTTGGCGGGGATCCCTCACCCCCAGCCCCTTTCCCCAAGGAAGAGGGGAGAGTTTAAGTTGAATCTGAAACCTGAAAGTTGGATGGGGGTGGAGGCAAGGCTATGCAACCCAAAAGCGTTTTCTGGAAGCGACGGCAGGTGTTGGCTGGCCTGGGATCCCTGGGGGCTTGGGTGTTGGGTCAAGGCTCTCCGTTGGCCCAGAATACCTCACAGAGTTCGGTGGATCTGGGATCCCTGAGCTGGGCAGACATTCTGGAGCGGGCGCGGGGCAGCTCTGTCAACTGGGCCATGTGGAGCGGCAGCGAGGCCATCAATGGCTTCGTGGATGGCTGGGTGAAAAGCCAGTTGCAGGAGCGTTATGGCATTCGCTTGAACCGGATCCCGCTCACGGATACCGTTGAAGCAGTCAACAAGGTGATTGGGGAGGTACAGGCCGGGCTGCTCAGCGGCGGCAGCATCGATCTCATCTGGATCAACGGCAACAACTTCCGCACTCTCAAGCAGGGGAATTTGCTCTACGGCCCTTTTGCTCACAAATTGCCCAGCTTGACCTTCTATGATCCCGCCGATATTGAAACGGATTTTGGCCTGCCCACCGAGGGCTATTCTGCGCCCTACACCGGCAACTACTTTTTGATGGCCTATGATGCCGAACGGGTACCCAATCCCCCCCAGAGCTACGCCGAACTGTTGGCTTGGGCAGAGGCCAATCCAGGGCGATTTACCTACGTGGCCCCGCCGGATTTTCATGGCAGCCGCTTTTTGTTGAGCGCCTTCTACGGCGTGACCGGGGGCTATGCCCAGTACAGCGGGCCGGACTTCGATGCCGATCTCTGGGCGCGACAATCCCCTGCCCTGGTGGAATACCTGAGAAAGCTGGATCCCTTCCTGTGGAGACAGGGCCAAACCTACCCGCCCACCTTTGCCCGCCTGGCGGAGCTCTTTGCCAACGGCGAAGTGTGGCTCATCCCCACCTTTATCGATCAGGTGATCTTACGCAAGGGCAACGGCCAATTTCCCCCCAGCACCACCCCCTATGGGATCCCGGGCACCAGCTTGATCGATCCCTCGTTTACAGCCATTCCCATCAATGCGGCCAATCCTTGGGGGGCGATGGTCTTGGCAGAGGTCTTGGCCAGCCCGGAGGGGCAGCTGGAAAAGTTCAAGCCGGAGGTTTGGGGGGATCTGCCGCTCATTGATGTCAGCCGGTTGTCTGCCGACTACCAAACAGCTTTTGCCCAACTGGAGGCTGCCGCCGGGATCCCCATTCAAGAGGCCATTGCCGGGGCAGTGCCCATCGTGAACTCCGAATACACGGTGCAACTGGAGGCCCTCTGGCAGCAACAAGTCTTGCCGGGATAGGGGTCAGGTATGCCCCTCACCCCCAGCCTCTTTCCAAAAGGGGAGGTCTTCTGACATTGGGGGTGGGCCGGGCAATGGCGGAGCAGGATCCTCACCTTGGGGCAACCAAACTTGGAAGTGGGTCCATCCGTCCGAGCTGTTGACGGAGATATTCCCCCCCATGTGCTCCACCAGTTGCTTCACCAAAGCCAGCCCCAGGCCGGTGCCGCCGTGCTTCCAGCGATCCGATTGCGGGATCCGGTAAAACTTTTCAAAGATGCGGGGCAGCTCTGGCTCTGGGATCTCGCTGCTGTTGCTGCAGACGAAGAGGATCCCCTCTCCTTCTGAGACAACCCGCAGGTGGATGGATCCCTCGGGGGCCGTGTACTTGATGGCGTTGTGCAGCAGCTCGCGCAGAATGCGCCCCAAGCAGGTGGGGTCGGCCCAAAGCGAGGGGATCCCTGACTCCAGGTGCAGTTGCAGGTGTTGATGTTTGGCTTGGGCCAAAGGCTGAGCCCCGGCCAGCAAATCTTGTAAATACCGCGGCAGAAAAATATTCTCTGGTTGCAGCAGATACGTCCCGGCTTCCAGCCGTCGCATATCCAGCAGGTCGTTAATGAGCTCGATTTGCCGGTTGCACTCTTTCAGGGCAATGGTGAAGTAGTGCCGCTGTTTCTCGGGGTTATCGCGGGTCATTTGCAGCATTTGCAAGGCCATGCGCACATTGGTCAGGGGGGTGCGCAGCTCGTGGGAGACGGTGCTGAGGAAATCATCCTTCAGCAAATTCAGCCGCTCCAATTCCTTCACCTGCGCTTGGGCTGCTTGGTACAAACGGGCTTGGCGGATGGCCAGGGCACACAGGTTGGCCACCTGATAGGCCAGTTGAATCTCGTCTTCGGAAAACTCTTGCTCCGGCAGCCGCTCCAACAGCAAAGCTCCCAGCCGCTTCTCTCTGTCCCAAAGGGTGCAGGCCAGCAGCCGCACCCAGCGTCCTTCCTTCCGACAACAGCAGTGGATTTCCCATTTCTGCTGTGAGGAAGAATGGGACTGCAGCAGGCGCAGGAACTCCGGGTCGCTGGCGTAGTCTGGCCCATGCAAGGGATCCGCCCTGTCGCCCTGAGCTGCATCAGAAGAGAGAAGGGGGGAGTAGCAGTAGCCAGGGATCCAGGTTGACCCATCTTCTGTTCGCGCTACTCGGACGGAGTCCTTGAGCAGCAGGATTTGGCAGCAGGTCAGGCTTAGCGCTTCGGCAAGGGTTTTGACCACTTCTTCCAGGATTTCCCCCTCGTTTAGGCTGACCACCATCCGGCTGCTGAGGGCGCGCAGCACCCCCTCAAAATACAAGGCCTGCTGCAGCTTGGCCGTGCGCAGCTCCACCTGGGCTTCTAGCTCCCGGTTGAGGGCTTGCAACTGTTGTTCTGCCCGCTTTTGCTCGGTGATCTCCCGCCCCACCGACAGGATCTCCACCAAGCGGCCTTGGCTGTCGAAAATGCCCTGATCCACCCAGCTAATCCAGCGGGACTGGCCGTTTTCTCCGGGATACTCCCGCTCGCTGCAGTAGAAAGGATGCTCAGGCGTGAGAGCAGCAAAAGCTTGCAACACCTTAGCCTGCTCTTCTTCCGGCAGCCGATCCCGCCAAGGTTGGCCCACCACCTCCTCTGCCCGCCGACCGAAGAAGCGCAAATAGGCAGGATTGACATAGGTGATGCAGGTATCGGGCCGAAAGCGGCAAATGAGCTCTGTCTGCTGCTCCACCACGGCGCGGTATTCTTGCTGCTGCTGCCACAGACGATCCAGCAGGGCCTGCTGAGCTGCTGCCGCCTGCTGCCAGGCTTTGGTTAGCGTCTGCACCTCCTGGATGGGGCCGGGATCCAAAGGGGGCCAGGGCTGGAAACCGCTTTGGATAAATTGCTCGGCTACTTGGGTGAGGCGGCGCAGGGGACGGGAGAGAGCTTCGCCGAGGAGGATCCCTGTCCCCAGCATGCTCAGCAATAGCCCACCCCCCAGCAGCGCAGCCTGTTGGGCGCTCCGATGGACTTTGGCCAGAAGGGTTGCCTCTGGGATCCCATGCACAAAATAAAAGCCCAGCCTCCCTTTACTCTGGAGGGACTCCACCTCCACCCAGTAGGGGATCCCGCCAACCACGAGGCGCAGCGAATTCTGAGAAGAGGCCGTCTCCCAGGAGCCCACCTGCTCTTGCACAGCCACCAGCAGCGGATGGGGAGCAGGCCCCGCCGTACTGGCCACCACCTGTCCTTCCTCGTCCAGCAGAAAGATCGCCCCCATGGGAGAACGGCCTTCCATCTGTTCCAGAAAGGCTTGAAGCTGCCGGACGGAGAGGGAAGCCACTAAGCTGCCGTAAACCCGCCCCTCCGAGTCGGTCAGAGACAGGGACGTCATGATCAGCCGCTCTGGATCCTGGGCAGGAAGCTCCGCAAAAAATCGGGTTACCACCCAAGTGTCGCGGATCCCTTCCGACTGCAGGAGCTGGGGAAACCAGAACAACTGCCTCAGATCCACAAAGCCCAACCGGCGAGTGAACCCTGTGGGATCCCCTGTTTCCGGATCCCGTTGGCGGCCCTGGACGGATCCCGGCAGCAGGCTGGGGGTGTGGTAAGTCCAGATCGACCCATCGGCGTGACGGCGGGCGATCACAAACCCCCCTTGAGCCGAGACAAAGCCGACATAGCTGAGCTCAGGAAATGGCTGCAACTGGCGGGCAAAGTGAGCTTCCAGCACCTCTAGATCGGCTGGGCTGGGGGTTGTCAAATCGGGCAGCAGCCCCCCCCTCACTGCCCCTTGATTGAGGGCATTGATCTGAAGGGGAATTTGCAAATATCTGGCAAGATGCTCTTCGGTGCGGTCGGTAACTTCCCGCCTCAGTTGCTCCGTCAAGCGCAGCGCCAGGTGTCGCCCGCCCTGCCAGGAGAGATAGGCCACTCCCCCCACTCCCCCTGCTACTGAGAGCACTAGGGGCAGCAGCAACGCCACCCGCAAAGGAATGGAGCGGAAAGGCCACCGGGATCGCACTTCAGAAGAACTAGAGGAAGACGGCATGGGATCCCTCACAGAACCTCAGGCTTGGGGAGGTTCCAAAGCCCGCTGCAGAGTGCCAAGGCCGATCTCGGCCGCAATAGCCAGAAGGGCCACTGGAACCGCCCCCACCAGCAGGATGGCGTTGTCGTAGAGAGCAAACCCTAGGGTAATGAAAGTACCCAGCCCTCCTGCGCCGATAAACGCTGCCAGAGTAGCACTGGCAATCACCTCAATGGTAGCCGTTTTAACACCGGCCAAGATCACCGGCAAGGCCAAAGGGATCTCCACGTGCCGTAACACCTGGCCAGGAGTCATGCCCATGCTCAGGGCAGCTTCCCGTAGGGCCGGCTCAAGGCTGCGGAAGGCCACATCCGTGCTGATCAGAATGGGGGGCAACGCCAGAAGGGTTAGGGCGACAACTGCCGAACGAAAGCTGAGGCCGAAATAGGGGATAGCCAAAAACAAAATGGCCAAACTGGGGATCACCCGCAGGCTGCTAAACGCATTGATCACCACCAGAGAAAGCATCTGGGAGCGGGAGCTGAAAAAGCCCAGCGGCAAACCCGACAGCAGCCCCATTCCTAAAGGCACCGCCACCAGTTGCAGGTGTTGGACGAAAGCTTGAAACAGCATGTCGCTGTGGTTCTGGGCGTAGCTGAGGGAGCGGGCCAAAAGGCTCATCTAGAGGTGTGTGGATGACAGAGGGATCCAAGACAAGCCCCAGTGTAGCGCCGGCAGGCGATCTTGACAGTGCGGAATAGTGCAGAGCGGGGATTTAGCACCAATCAGGGAGATGGGGTCACTCCAATTTCGGTCTCCGACCTGCTAACGCGGTGCAATCAACCTCAACTTTCTCCCAAGGATTAGAACCCACAGCGCCGCCTGCCGACAAAAATAACCATCTGTTTCACTGCCCATCTGAGTTGCCATCTCTATCCTGCTGATCTTTCTCAATCTTGTCTGGATCCCTGTTTGGGGCCTGGTTGGCTTCTCGCTCTTGTAAGCGGCGGATTTGGGAGCGCACCTGCAAAGCAATCTGTAAAGCAGTCTCTAGGATACGACCCTGTTCGCTGGCCTGCTCGCTCACCTGCAGAGCTGTCAAAGCTGCCAAGTTATCGCCGAAGAACTCGCTCTGCTGCTCGATCAGGTCTTCGTTTTGCCGCAAGATCCGTTCGGTTTTCAAGGCACGGATGAGATCGGCCCGGGTCAGCTTCAGCGCTTCGATCACCTCAGCCCTCTGGGCCAGCTTCACCTCGGGGTTGCCCGCTTCCACCAACTGGTCGTTGACGTGGATGGCCTGGATGATTCGGTTGTAGCGATCCACCTCCCCCAGCAAGTTCAACAGCAGCGGCATGCGACGGCTGCGGAAAATCCAATAGGCTTGGCCCAGGGCGGCAATAGCCGCCAGGATCCCCCATTCCACCAGCCAAGTGCCCCAAGTGGCCTGTAGGCCAGGGATCCAAATCCGCCCCACCAGGGTAAGTAGGGATCCCCCTGTCCAGAAGGTCAAGAAACGCAAGAACAAGTCCAGCGTCACCAGCAAGCGTAGGAGATCCCAGAAAGCGGAGAACTGGCGCAGACGGTCTTTAAAACGACGAACGGGCCGAGGCCGATACAACCAAGCCACCGGCACTTGAGAGAGGCTTTCAACTTGAGCTGGGGAGATGATCAGCTCTTGCAAGTCCCGCTGCATCGCCATTTGCTCTGCTGAGGCTGGGAAGTTTTCCCATTGTACTTGCGACCTTGAGCAGCTTGGGCTTGCTCAGGGATCCCTTCCCAGAAGGGAAGCTGCCTGGCCAAGTCTCGATAGAATGGGGTTCGCTGGGCTGTTTGCGTCTTCACGCCCTCGTGCTCACGTTGTAGGGCAACAGTGAGACACAAGACAGCTCGTCAAACGCAAAGGAGAAGAGCAGGGTGACCAGCCAATTGCGCCAACTGAAGGCCCATCTCGCTGAACCGGAAAACTTTGCCCCCTACGGACAGGTCATTTGCCCCACTCCCGATCACAAACCCTTCGACAGTCAAGATGCTCAGTTGTTCTTGAATCAAGGGCAGCCCCGCTTTTACATCATGCGCTTGCCTCGCCGCGGCCTCAAGTTTACTCAGATCACCCACCACATCCGCTGCACCCAGTGCCTGGGATCCCTGAATGGCAAGGAGTGGTTTATTGGTGTTGCACCCCCTGCCGATGAGCTGCACGTGGATCAGATTCAAGCCTTTCGGGTGCCTGGGGATCGCTTTATCAAACTGGAGATGGGTACCTGGCATGCCGGCCCCTATTTTGACCACGAAGAGTTCATCGATTTCTACAACTTGGAGCTGGCCGACACCAACATCACCGATCACGAAACCATAAACTTACTCCAAACCTACAACCTGGAGTTCCAGATCACCCCCTGACAAGCTTTTGGGGATCCCTTATCAATCGGGCAAAAAGCAGCATTGATCATTGATCACAGCAATCTTTCGCTTGAGCGCAAGAAGAGTTGTGGGGATCCGTACTCCACTATGGGTGGAGAGAGAAAGTGGGCTTGGATCCCAGTCCTAGTGGATGTAGCCGACTTGGGTGAGCGTTCCTTGACTTGGGCTTAACAAAGGAGGGGCGCGGGGAGCTATAAGTCCCGCGCTGTATGCAAAGCATCAGCGTCGGGATACATGGACTCCCCGCACTTGTCGATTCTCTCGATGGGATAAGACAAGTATTTACCAGCAGCTATAGCTTGTGGTAAACTGCCACTATGCTGACCATGAACTACACTTACCGGATCTATCCAGATGCCGCGCAGCAGGCCAAGCTGCGGTCGTGGCTTGAGACGTGCAGAGGCGTGTACAACTACGCTTTGCGCGAACTCAAAGACTGGATTGCTTCCCGTAAGTGTCCCATAGACAGATGCTCACTGGAGAAGGAATACATCATTCCTGCCGATGAGCCATTCCCGTCTTGCTATCGTCAGCAAAATAACCTACCCAAAGCAAAGAAGCAATTCCCGCATTTGGCCAAGGTGCATTCTCAGGTCTTGCAGACTACGATTCGCAGGCTGCATGATACTTGGGAGGCATTCCAGAAGCGGGGATATGGGTTTCCCCGTTTCAAGAAACAAGGCCAATTTAAGTCTTTTGTGTTTCCCCAGTTCAAGGACAATCCCATCTCCGGCAGCAGTATCAAGCTACCAAAGATAGGAAAAGTGCCTATCAACTTGCATCGTCCTATCCCAGATGGGTTCAAGGTCAAGCAGGTGAGGGTACTGTCCAAGGTAAGAGGGACGCAATGGTATGTCGTCGTTACCATCGAATCGGACATATCGATTCCCGATGCTCCGGTTCACGGTCGTGCGATTGGGATTGATCTGGGATTGGAACGGTTTTTGACGGTTTCAGATGGCAGCTTCCAGGAGCGACCCAAGTTTTTTAGGTCGATGCAACGCAAGCTGAAATTGCTGCAACGCAGAGCGGCACGAAAACAGAAGGGGTCACGAAACTGGGAGAAGGCACAAATCAAAGTTGCCAGAATGCACCATCGGATTGCGAACCGTCGTAAAGATTTCCACCTAAAGACGGCTCATAAGCTTTGTGACCAAGCGCAAACCATCTTTGCAGAAGACCTCAATGTCACAGGCTTGACAGGGGGAATGCTGCGAAAAGATTGTGTCGATGTCGCTTTTGGACAATTTCTGTCTCTGTTGGAATGGGTGTGCTGGAAACGTGGAGTGTACTTCGCTAAAGTCAACTCCAACGGGACTAGCCAAACCTGTCCCAAATGTTTTGCTACTGTCAGCAAAACGTTGACAGCAAGGGAGCATCATTGTCCTGAGTGTGGGTATCGGACGCATCGGGATCATGCAGCAGCAGAAATGGTTTTGCATCGTGGACTAGAGAATGTAGTAGCCCAGGGACTCTGGGGAACGGAAACAGCCTGCCAAGTCGTTCTGTCGGGGGTCTATGACCTAGATAAGTGGCGTGGGGCAGGAATGCCTAACCGTGAGGTTAGGAAGCCCGCGCTGTACCCGTAGGGTCAGCGTCGGGAGGATGTCACGTTATACCCTTGTCGGCATGAGTTTTGACGCTGTGGCCCACTCGGCCAGGTGATAGAACAGGGTCAAACCCAGCAGCATTTGGGAGGTTTGTTGTCATGGCTACGTTGCAACCCAAAGTGACCCACCAGCTTTTGGCGGCCTTAGCCCTGTTTGCCTGTCTGGGCTTGTTGCCTGCTTGTGGCGAGAGCAGCAGCAGCACCGTCAGCCCCCCCAGCATCACCCCCACCCCCACCGGCTCATAATTCGGCTGGTTTTTGCATGCCCTTGCAGCGGTTGCCCAAGTTGGTTCAGCTTTGGGCTTTGAGGATTGCGGGGATCTTTTGTCTTTGTCTGCTGGCGGCCTGTGGAGGATCCCCTACCTCGATGGAGCCACCGCGGGCAGGGGAAGTGCCGATTGCCAGCTTCCTGTGCCGGTTGGATCGCCAGACCCGCAGCTTCACGGGGCCTATTTACGCCGAACAGCCCCAGGTTGCTACCTGCAACCCCGGTCGCCTTACGCCTGCAGCAGCCCAAAAGATGATGGATCGGCTGAATTTTCTACGGCTGTTGCACCAGTTACCGCCGGTGAAGCTCAATCCTCAGTTCCTAGAAGCCGCCCAGCAAGCGGCCTTGATGCAGGTAGCCAATGGTACTCTCAGCCACCAGCCGCCCCCTTCTTGGCGCTGCTTTACCCCTGCTGGGGAGGCGGGATCCCGCTTCAGCAACCTGGCGGTTGGGCCCATCCTAGAGCTGAACGGCCCCGATCCAGGCCGGGTGTTGGCGCGGCAGGTGGACATCTATTTTGCCGAGCCAGGTCGAGAAAACTTTGTGGATGTGGGGCATCGCCGCTGGAACCTGTATCCTCAGTACGCCCAGGGGGCCTACGGCATTGTCTTTGACCCACGGGCTGGACGGGTGACCCAGGCCAACGCCAACTGGATCTTCGGTTTTGACGAGTCGGTGCCAGATCCAGAGTTCATCGCCTTCCCGGAGAAAGACGGCTACCTCTACCGCCTAGAAGGGTTTTCCGGCCAGCCCCTGTCTGCCTACCGCTGGTCTTTCTCGGTGCCCAGCCGTGGCGGCAAGGCTGATCTCAGCCAAGCCCAAGTCCGCATCACCGATGCCCTCAGCGGCGAGCCGGTGCCTGTTGGAGATCTCCGCGTGGGGGATCCCGCCTTTGGCCTGGAAACTTTGACCTACTCCGTGGGTTCGATCCAGCCCAATCGCAACTACACCTTTGAAATTAGCGGCATTCGCCTCAACGGTGGCCCCCCCCGCAGCTACCGCTACACCACCGCTCTCTACGACTGCGATCCCCAAACTTCCCAACGGCCCGTACCCCTCACCGAAGGGCTGGGGATCCCGCCCCGTCTGCTCTGGCAGATGGAGCCTTTCAACTCTTTCAACCCTCTCAACTAGCTTTTCCTCACCCCCAGCCCCTTTCCCAAAGGGGAGAGAGGAGTCTGCTGCTCCTGGAAGCTTGACTTTATGCATAAAGCGCAATTCGAGAATGACAAAACTGCATAACCTGTTACAAAGTGTAACTGCCAATACCAAAGTTAACGGTTCGTTATCGCTAGGGTAGCCAGTGTTCACCCCACGGCAGCGATCATGGCGAACCAATTTGAACGCCTCAAAAGCGAAAAGGATGGGCTGGCGGTCAAGGCCGAGCTGGAGGCGTTTGCCCGGATGGGTTGGGAGAACATTCCTGAAGACGACCGGGATCACCGCCTCAAGTGGCTGGGGATCTTCTTTCGCAAGCGCACCCCAGGTCAGTTCATGCTGCGGCTGCGCCTGCCCAATGGGATCCTAACCAGCGGCCAAATGCGGATGTTGGGCGCAATCATCCACCCCTATGGAGAACAGGGCGTAGCCGACATCACCACCCGGCAGAACCTGCAACTGCGGGGCATCCCCATCGAGGAAATGCCCCAGATCCTGGGCTACCTGAAAGAGGTAGGCCTGACCAGCATCCAGTCGGGCATGGACAACGTGCGCAACATCACGGGATCCCCTCTGGCCGGTATTGACCCGGACGAGCTGATCGATGTGCGCGGCCTCACTCGCAAGGTGCAGGACATGATCACCAACAACGGCGAGGGCAACCCTTCCTTCAGCAACCTGCCGCGCAAGTTCAACATCGCCATCTGCGGTTGTCGCGACAACTCGGTGCATGCCGAGATCAACGACCTGGCCTTTGTGCCCGCCTTCAAAAATGGCCGCCTGGGCTTCAACGTCCTGGTGGGCGGCTTTTTCTCTGCTCGCCGCTGCGCCGAGGCAATTGGCCTAGATGTCTGGGTGGATCCCCGCGATGTAGTTCCCCTGTGCGAGGCGGTGCTGCTGGTCTACCGGGATCACGGCCTGCGGGCCAACCGGCAAAAGGCGCGGTTGATGTGGCTCATTGACGAGTGGGGCCTAGAGAAGTTCCGGGCGGCTGTGGAGCGCCAGATAGGCCACCCTCTGCCCAGGGCAGCGGAAAAAGACGAGGTGGTCTGGCACAAGCGGGATCTGCTGGGGGTGCATGCCCAGAAGCAGCCGGGCCTCAACTTTGTCGGCCTGCATGTGCCGGTGGGGCGGCTCAACGCCCTGGAGATGATGGAGCTGGCCCGCTTGGCGGAGGTGTACGGCTCCGGGGAGCTGCGGCTGACAGTGGAGCAGAACGTGCTCATCCCCAATGTGCCCGACTCCCGAGTGGCCCCGCTCCTCAAAGAGCCGCTCTTGAAGAAGTTCTCCCCCAACCCAGGGCCCTTGCAGCGGGGGTTGGTGTCCTGCACGGGCAACCAGTTCTGCAACTTTGCCCTTATCGAGACCAAAAACCGGGCTGTGGCCTTGATGGAGGAGCTGGAGGCGGAGCTGGAGATCCCCCAAACGGTGCGCATCCACTGGACGGGCTGCCCCAACTCCTGCGGCCAACCCCAAGTAGCCGATATCGGCCTTATGGGCACCACTGCTCGCAAGGACGGCAGGGTGGTGGAGGCCGTGGACATCTACATGGGGGGAGAGGTGGGCAAAGACGCCAAGCTGGGCGAATGCGTGCGCAAAGGGATCCCTTGCGAAGACCTCAAGCCGGTCTTGGTGGAGCTGCTCATTGAACACTTTGGGGCCAAGCCGCGTCAGCATCCGTCCGCCGCCCAGGCTTCTGTTTTGGTAACCCGCTAGCGGTTCTGTTGCCGTCCTGAAAGTTTTTCTTTCTTCGTCGTTGTAAATCTTGGAGGTTTCGATGTCTAAGCTGTTCAGCACTTCCTCTCCCGTCTCCCGTCGGCAATTTTTGGCCGGGGTGGCTGCTCTCACGGCTGGGGCGGCCACGGCTGGGATCCCGCGCGCCCAATCGCAATCCTTGGGCAAAGGCTACTGGGTGGCGCAGGCCGATACTCCCGAAACCACCAGCGCCAAGCTGGGGTTCATCGCTCTAACCGACGCGGCCCCCCTGATCATCGCCAAAGAAAAGGGGTTCTTTGACAAGTACGGCATGAAGGACGTAGAGGTGGTCAAGCAGGCCTCTTGGGGCACCACCCGCGACAACTTGGTGCTGGGATCCGCCGCCGGCGGCATCGATGGGGCACACATCCTCACCCCCATGCCCTACCTCATCACCACCGGCAAAGTTACCGATGGCAAGCCGGTGCCTATGTACATTTTGGCCCGTCTCAATCTGGACGGTCAGGGCATTAGCATTTCCAACCAATATCGGGATTTGCAAATCGGCCTGGATAGTTCCCCCCTCAAGGCCAAGTTTGCCGAGGTCCGAGCTGCCGGCGGGGATCCCAAATGCGCGATGACCTTCCCCGGCGGTACCCACGACGTGTGGATGCGCTACTGGCTGGCCGCAGGCGGGATCGATCCCACTAGCGACGTCTCCATCATTGTGGTGCCGCCGCCGCAGATGGTGGCCAATATGAAATCCAGAACCATGGAAGCCTTCTGTGTGGGCGAGCCTTGGAATGCCCAGCTGGTGAACCAAAAAGAGGGGTATAGTGCCCTCACCACCGGCGAGCTGTGGAACGGCCACCCGGAAAAGGCCTTTGCCCTGCGGGCCGACTGGGTGGATGCGCACCCGAAAGCCACCCTTGCCCTGTTGAAAGCGGTGCTAGAAGCCCAGATCTGGTGCGACCAGATGGAAAACAAAGAGGAGATGTGTCGCATCATCGGCGACCGTCGCTGGCTGGGGGTTCCCGTGACCGATATCTTGGGCCGTTCTCGGGGCACTTTTGACTACGGCACCGGCAAGGTCGTTGAAAACAGCCCCCACCTGATGAAGTTCTGGCAGAACTACGCTTCCTACCCCTTCAAGAGCCACGATCTCTGGTTTTTGACCGAAAACATTCGCTGGGGTTACCTACCTGCCGACACCGATACCAAAGCCTTGGTGGAGCGGGTGAATCGGGAAGAACTCTGGCGAGAAGCTGCCAAAGCCATTGGTCAGGGGGCAGCCATTCCCCCCAGCACCTCTCGAGGAGTGGAAACCTTCTTCGACGGGGTGCAGTTCGATCCCGAAAATCCTGCCGCCTACCTGGAGAAATTGGCGATTAAGAAGCTGGCCTAATTTCCCAACTTTCCCCAGCAAGTTAGCTGCAAACCCTCTGTCCAGGAGAGAAGGGATCCCCGAATCCCCACAAAGAGTGTTCAACTGAAACCCCTTCTCTCTTGGGATCCTCTTAAGTTGACTTCAACCTTACTCCCAGCAAGCCATGAGGATTTTCCACTCTGCCCTACAGTTGGGCTACCACCTCTTTCGGATCCTGCTTCCCCTACTGGTTGGCCTAGGCCACTGGCTGCTGAAAACCGGCCAAGGTTCTGTTCTTCAGTCCAGTACCGGAATCGGTTCCCCCGCCAGTTCTGCACCTTCTTCTGCTTGGCGGCAAAGAGTCCAAATCCACAAAGCGCTGCGTCGCATTCTGTTGCCCGCTACGGCCATTTTGCTCGTCCTGATTCTCTGGCAAATCATTTACAGCCGCCCCGGAGCCAACTTGCCCACCCCTCTCCAGGTTTGGCAGGACACCTGGGATCCCCTCATTAAAGATCCCTTTTTTGACTATGGCGGCAATGCCAAAGGGCTGTTCTGGCAAATTTGGGCCAGCTTGCGGCGGGTGTTCATTGGGTTTGCCCTGGCCGGCTTGGTGGGGGTTGTGGGCGGCATGATCATCGGGGTCAATCGCTGGCTGTACGAGGCTTTGGATCCCATTTTTCAGGTGCTGCGCACGGTGCCGCCTTTGGCCTGGCTGCCGATTTCTTTGGCTGCCTTTCGAGATGCCAACCCTTCCGCCATTTTCGTAATCTTCATTACGGCCCTCTGGCCCATTTTGATCAACACCGTTGTCGGCGTACAGCAGATCCCACAGGACTACCGCAATGTGGCGAGAATTGTGCGCATGTCCGGCTGGAAGTACTTTTTCAAAATCGTTTTCCCGGCAACTGTGCCCTATATTTTTACCGGCCTGCGCATTGGGGTGGGCTTGTCTTGGCTGGCCATTGTGGCAGCGGAAATGTTGATTGGCGGTGTGGGCATTGGATTTTTCATCTGGGATGCCTGGAATAGCTCCCGCATCAGCGAAATCATTCTGGCTTTGATCTATGTCGGGATGGTGGGTCTTCTGCTGGATCGCATCACGGCTTGGATTGGCTCGCTGGTGGTGGCTGAGGATCGCTAAATGAGCTTGGCCGAGTTTTAGATTGGTTGCTGACAATTTCTCCATGCTCTCAGAAATCATCTCAGGGGAATCATGAAGACCCAGCCTTACATTGAAGTGGATCATGTCGACAAGGAATTTCTCCTCGACAACGGAGAGGTCTATCCTGTCCTGAAAGACATCCACCTGGAGATCCAAAAAGGGGAATTTGTCTCGTTGATTGGCCACTCCGGCTGTGGCAAATCGACCCTACTCAACATCATCGCCGGCCTGGAAAAGCCTTCCCGAGGGGGCATTCTCCTGGAGGGCCGACAGGTTACGGATCCCGGCCCGGATCGCATGGTGGTGTTTCAGAACTATTCCCTGCTGCCCTGGCTGACGGTGCGGGAGAACATTGCCCTGGCCGTGGACGAGGTGCTGGGATCCCTTCCCAAAGCAGAGCGAAGCCGGATTGTGGAAGAGCACATCCGCCAGGTGGGGTTGCAGGGGGCAGCCGACAAGCGACCGGCCCATCTGTCAGGAGGGATGAAACAGCGGGTAGCCATTGCCCGGGCTTTGGCCATCCGTCCGCGGGTGCTGCTGTTGGATGAGCCCTTTGGCGCTCTGGACGCCCTGACGCGCGGCAACCTGCAGGAGCAACTGATGGAGATTGCCCAGGCGGAGCAGCTCACCTGTGTCATGGTTACCCACGATGTGGATGAGGCGCTGCTGCTTTCGGATCGGGTGGTAATGATGACCAATGGCCCGGAGGCCCGCATTGGCCAGATTTTGCGGATCCCTTTTCCTCGACCCCGCCATCGTTTGGAAGTGGTGCGTCACCCCGACTACTACAGCCTGCGGGGAGAGATGATCTACTTTCTCAACCAGCAAAAGCGGGCTCGCCAAAAAACGCCTGTTCGCGTGGCCATTGCCAAACACGGCCTGGAGAAGGTCAATTTGGAGGTTGGCTTTGTGCCCCTCAACGACTGCGCCCCGCTGGTGGTGGCGCAGGAAAAAGGCCTGTTTCAAAAGCATGGCCTGGAGCAGGTCACCCTGGTGCGGGAGCCAGGCTGGAAGACCATCTGGGAAGGGATCCGCTCCGGTCGGCTGGATGCGGCCATGGTGGTGGCCGGGATCCCGTTGGCTTCCACGTTGGGGGTGGGGGGAGTTCCGGTGCCTTTGATTACCGCGCTAACCCTCTCCCGCGGCGGCAACGCCATTACCTTCGGGCGCAGACTTTTGGAGCGAGGCGTTCAAAGCCTGGCGGATTTTCGCCAATACCTCAACCACACCCCCGACACAGTCCACACCCTGGGAGTGGTTCATCCGGCTTCCATGCAAAACTTCCTGTTGCGGCACTGGCTGGCCGGTGGGGGGGTGGATCCGGATCGGGACGTTACGTTGACGGTGATCCCGCCGCCGCAGATGGTGGCCCACCTCAAGGCCGGCAACATCGATGGCTACTGCGTGGGCGAGCCCTGGAACTCCCGCGCCGTGCGGGAACAGTTGGGATTTATCGTCACCACCACTCCCGAAATCTTGCCCAGCCACATTGAAAAAGTGCTGACAGTGCGCCAGGATTGGGCGCAAAACTACCCCCGCACCCATGTAGCTCTGGTCAAGGCACTACTGGAGGCTTGTCACTACTGCGATCAGCCGCAGCACCGTTCTGAGATCTTGGAGTGGCTGGCTCAGCCCCAGTATGTGGGCGTGGCCCTGGAGGATCTGCAGCCGGGGTGGACGGGCATCCTGCAGCGGGGAATTGCCGATGAATCCCAAGCCCTCACCGGTTTTCACCAGTTTGCCAACGGGCGCAACACCTGTCCGGAAAGGTTGGAACACCTCTGGATCCTGACGCAAATGGCTCGCTGGGGACTCTGCGCTTTTCCCCGCAATTGGGTTTCGGTTCTCGACCAAGTTCTGGACAGCGAAACCTACGCCCTAGCCGCCAGAGAACTGGGCCTTCCGGATCGGGCCCACGACCGCGGAGCTTTACTCTTTGGCGATGGATCCCGCTTTGACGGAGAGGATCCCGTTGCTTACCTGGAGTCGGTGGCCATCCGGCAGGATCTGAAACTGCAGGAGTACCGGCTCAGCGAAGTTTAGCTTTTGTTACCTTAAACTCTCGATTGGAAAACACCATGATGACCAGTTCTCGCCTATCTTCCTCACCGCTATCTTCTGCATCTCCGGTTGCAGGACTGCCCCTTCTTTGTCTTCAGAATGTGGGCAAGACCTACTTCACCTCAGCAGGGCCCTTCGTTGCGCTGGAAAATATCAATCTGGAAGTGGCCGCCGGTGAGTTTGTTTGCATTATCGGCCACTCGGGTTGTGGCAAATCCACCTTGATCAACATGGTGGCGGGTTTTTCGACTCCCACTTCGGGATCCATCGCCCTCAAGGGCCAGCCCATCACCTCCCCAGGGCCAGATCGGATGATGGTGTTTCAACATTATTCCCTTTTGCCCTGGCTGACTGCCTTTGAAAATATTTATCTGGTGGTGGATCAGGTGTACCCAACCAAACCCCGGTGGGAAAAAAGGGAAATTGTTCAAGAACATCTGGAATTGGTAGGTTTGGCGGAAGCAGCCCACAAGCGGCCCAAGCAGCTTTCTGGAGGCATGAAGCAAAGGGTAGCCATTGCCCGTGCTCTTGCCGTTCGTCCGCAAGTTTTGCTCTTGGATGAGCCTTTTGGGGCCTTGGATGCCATTACCAAGGAAGATCTACAAGATGAGCTGCTGGCCATTTGGCGGGATCACCGCTGCACAGTTTTGATGATTACCCACGACATCGACGAGGCTCTCTACTTGTCAGACCGTGTGGTGATGATGACCAACGGCCCCGCTGCCCATATCGGCGAGATCTTGACCATTCCCTTCGAGCGACCGCGCATCCGCTCCCGCATTATGGAAATGCCTGAGTTCTACGAATTGCGTAACCGCGCCCTTGACTTCCTCTATCGCCGCTTTGCCCATGGAGGGGATTGAGCTAGGGTTCAAAATACTTGGAGAGGGAAGTTGATGGCCGCTGCTCCGGTTCAGGTAGCTCCAACCGATCTCCCAATGGAGAAGCGGGTCTCTACCCTGCCCAAAACCCTTGCCGACTATCTGGCCAATCCGGTTGCCCAAACCAAATGGGTAGATGGCTACATTGTGGAGAAAGTGGGGCAAACCTTAGGGCATGCAAAGATCCAAACCCGACTTCTCTTCCGTTGGCTCGGTTATGTTGAATGTCAGCCATTGGGGGGTATGGTTTTGGTGAAGGCTCCCGGCCAAACCAAAGGCAGAGTCAGAAGACCTGATGCTGCCTGCTCATCTCCAGATTTAATCCAGCAATTTGGAGAGGATATTGCCACGCTGCTGCAGAGCTATCCTCTGGTTGAGGAGATCTTCTCTCCAACCGACTGTGGAGAAGATATTTTCCTAAAAGCCCAAGAGTATCTCAGCTCCGATGTACTGGAAGTCTGGCTGATTTTTCCCAGAAGCAAATACGTTTTTATCCAAACTCAAGATGGCCATCTTTGGCTAGCTGAACAGGACACTGACAAGAGCTAGGTTGTATTACCTGGCTTGGAGATCCAAGTTGCCGCTCTTCTCAGCTAAGGGATCCAAAATGCGAGAGAATTGGGCGTTTAATAGGGATCCCAACTCATGGTGACCGCGATGGAGTCGGAAAAAGCTGTCATCAAAACCCTATGTCCCTATTGCGGTGTGGGATGTGGATTGGAGGCGGTTTCGACAGCCTCAGGTGACTGGAAAATGAGAGGCGACCGGGATCATCCTTCCAGCTTGGGGATGGTCTGTGTAAAGGGGGCCACGATCCTGGAGGCAGTTGGTCGAGATCGGCTGCTCTCTCCCCTGTTTCGGGAGAGCTTGGATCAGCCCTTTCGCCGCATTTCTTGGGATCAGGCTTTTGAGGAGATGGTTTCTCGGCTGCGCCGCCTCAAAGACAACCCCCACTCCATAGCCATGTATGGATCGGGGCAGTTGCTCACTGAAGACTATTACGTTGCTCAAAAGCTCATTAAGGGCTGCCTGGGCACCAATAATTTTGACACCAACTCGCGCCTGTGCATGTCCTCAGCCGTCTCGGCCTACACCCAATCCCTGGGATCCGATGGCCCCCCCTGCTGCTACGAGGATCTCGATCTCTGCAATCTGGCTTTTCTGGTGGGCACCAACACCGCCGAGTGCCACCCCATTCTTTTTAATCGCTTGAAGAAGCGGCACAAGCCCGGATCCCCCCTCAAAATGGTGGTCGTGGATCCCCGGCGCACTCAGACAGCAGAAGCTGCCGATCTCCACTTAAAAATTCGCCCCGGTACGGATATCGATCTTTTCAATGGGATTGCCCATTTGTTGTTAAAGTGGGGATCCATTGCTGCTGATTTTATCGAGGGCTGCACCCAAGGTTTTGCTGAATATGCAGCTTTGCTGGCCGATTATGAACCGCAGATTGTGGCCCAGCGCTGCGGAATTGCCACCGAGGATTTGATCGAAGCAGCCAAGCTTTGGCAGGGATCCCAAAGGGTTCTCTCCCTTTGGTCGATGGGCCTAAACCAGTCCAGTGAGGGCACCGCCAAGATCACCAGCCTAATCAATCTCCATCTCCTGACCGGGCAAATTGGCCGACCGGGGACGGGCCCCTTTTCCTTGACCGGCCAGCCCAATGCCATGGGTGGTCGAGAGGCGGGGGGGTTATCTCATCTGCTGCCGGGATATCGGCTGGTGAGCCAGCCCCAGCATCGGGCAGAGGTGGAGCAGGCTTGGGGCTTGCCCGGCGGCTCCATCTCCCCCCACCCAGGGCTGAGGGCTACCGAGATGATTGCCGCTCTGGAGACGGGATCCCTGCAGTTCTTTTGGATTGTGGCCACCAATCCTTTGGTGAGCTTTCCGGATCTGGAACGGGTTAAAAAAGCCCTGAAAAAGTCTCCCTTTACTGTTTATCAAGAGGCTTATTACCCTACAGAAACGGCAGAATATGCCCATTTGCTTTTGCCCGCCTGCCAGTGGAGCGAGAAAACCGGGGTGATGACCAACTCCGAGCGCAGGGTTACCCTTTGTCAAGCCTTTCGAGACCCCCCTGGCGAGGCCCGACCCGATTGGGAGATCTTTGCTGAAGTGGGGCGCAGGTTGGGCTTTGAAGCGCAATTTTCCTTCCAAACCGCGGCAGAGGTTTATGCAGAATTTGCCGCCCTTACCGCAAATCGCCTCTGCGATCACTCCGGCCTCAGCCATGCCCTTTTGGCAGAACAAGGCCCTCAGCAATGGCCTTATCCCAAAGAAAGAACCTCGGCCCCTAAGTCCACTCGCCTCTACACAGATTGGCGTTTCCCGACCCCCAATGGCCGCGCCCGCTTTATCCCCCACCCTTCCCGTGGCTTGGCGGAGCCACCCAACCCTCAGTTCCCTTACGTGTTAACTACGGGCAGGCTATACGGCCATTGGCACACCCAAACCCGTACCGGCAGGATTGAAAAAATCAAGCACATGCACCCCCAACCCTTTATGGAGATCCATCCTCGCGATGCGGAAAAGCTGGGCCTCCAAGATGGGGATTGGGTTCAGGTGCGTTCTGCCCGCGGGCGGGCCTATTTCCCGGCCAAGATAACTGCCAACATCGCCCCTGGAACAGTGTTTGTGCCCATGCACTGGGGATCCCTCTGGGCAGAACAAGCCGAGTGTAATGCCCTTACCCATGACATCAGTTGTCCCGATTCCGGCCAGCCGGAATTAAAAGCCTGTGCCGTTGCTCTTGAGAAAGCCGACCCACCGCTCAAGCAATCCCCTCAACTCTAGATTTGGTTCCTAATCGAGGTTCCCATGACTCTGTTTCAGTTTGAGCAAGATTTTGCCGACTCTCTGCGATGCATCCCCATGACCTTGCGCCTAAAGCTGGATTTGTGCGGGATCAAGCTCAAGCTCCATCAATGGGCCAAGTTTTCCTTAGAAGAGCGGCGGAAGTGTGTTGATTGGCCCTCTGAATCTCCACAGGATCTAGAAGAACTCCGCAACCATCTGCGCCATTTGGTTCGCTCCATCTGCCACGAAGAGGCGCAAGAGATTCCCATTGATCCCCAGCCTGAATGGCAAAATCGCAACCAGATCCCAATGGCTGTCCAACAAAAAGCTCAAGACCTGGGGATCCGGCTTGCCCTCGATTTCTGGAGAAACTTGCACGATATCCAGAGATTTGCCTTGCTGAAGTTGAGCCGATCCCATCACGAAAACAAAAATTTCTTGCCCGCTCTGCGAGAGTTTGGCCTGAAGATGGCGAGGGATGGTGATTGCAGTTACTCTGAATCTATTTGAGAGAGATAGTCTGATACATTTACGCTGAACACTGCTGAACATCACTGTTCAACTATGCAGCGATAGCATTCTGTTTGTTTCCAAACAGAATGGCGGTATCCCGCAAAGCTTTGAGTAGAATACCCAAAGCGCAGTTTCCGTGTCGTCTTACTACCAATTTTCTGCTTTGCTTTGGCTACCATGTTGGCAGACTCGAAAGTAAACAGAAAGATCAACTGGTAGTAATCCGTACTGAACATATTATACATTATTTTCAGTATAGTTGAGCTTATTATTGACTAGAGTCATGCTCCTCTGCCATGCGCTGCCCCAGACGACCACCCCCAACCCCTCTTCCACCCTGGGAGAGGAAATGCCTGCTCTAGGGGATCCGGGTCCGCAACAGTTCAAGTGGGCTAATGGGGGATCCCCCTCGAGAGGGGAGAGACTCAGCTCAGCAATATCCGTGCCTAGTCAAAGCAGAGGGCTATTGTTAAGGAATCTAAAGTAAAGTTGAGCTTTTGATATCACTGTTGCCGTCTTGTTACCGAAAGCGCTATCGTCTAAGCATCAAAGCTTTTTTCAAAGCTGCTTTATGGGCCCTGGAGGAGCGACCCCTCTGGGGCTTCTTCCATCCGGCTGCAGCTGAGAGGGCAAGGGATGGCTTTATGGGGTAGGGATCACTCCTCGGCGGACGGCAGGCCCCAGGGCGTGGCTGCCGATGTCAGAACGGTAGTAGGCCTTGGGAAACTGCACTTGCTCCACAGCTGCGTAGGCTTGGCGCAGGGCCTCGGATAGGGTTGCCCCTTGGCCGGTAAGACAGAGAACGCGCCCGCCATCGCTCAGGAGCTGCTTGCCTGCCTGGCGGGTACCCGCATGAAACACCAACGCCCCCGTGGTGGCAGCTGCATCCAAGCCGGAGATGGGGATCCCTCGCTCGTAGGCATCGGGATAGCCTGGGGCTGCCATCACCACGCAGGCGGCATAGCCGGGTTTCCATTTGAGCTGGATTTGGGCCAGCCGTCCTTCTATACAGGCCAGCAGCACCTCGTCCAAAGGGTTTTCCAGCAAGGGCAGGATGACCTGAGCTTCGGGATCCCCAAAGCGGCAGTTGTACTCCAACACGTAGGGATCCCCACTGGGCGTGATCATCAAACCGGCGTAGATCACCCCCTGGTAGCGGATGCCCCGCCGTTGCAAAGCCTCCAGGGTGGGATCCAGGATCTGGGTTTGGATGCGGGCCAACCCTTCTGGAGTGACCAGGTGATCCGCAGGGGCATGAGCTCCCATGCCGCCGGTGTTGGGGCCAGTATCGCCCTCGCCAAGGCGCTTGTAGTCCTGGGCAGGTGGCAGCGGCACACAGATCTGGCCATCGGTTAGAGCCAAAACCGACACCTCCTGGCCGGGGATAAACTCCTCGATCAGCACCTGATCGCCCGGCTTGGCCAGGGCTGCTTCCAGGGCTTGCACGGCTTCTTCCCGGTTTTGGGCAACGGTTACCCCCTTGCCGGCAGCCAGTCCATCTTTTTTGATGACCACTGGGAAACTCTGGGAGTCGAGATAGGCCACAGCGGCAGATAGCTCAGCAAAGCCGGTAGCGCGAGCAGTCGGGATCCCCGCCTCTTGCATCAATTGCTTAGCCCAGAGTTTGCTTCCTTCCAGTTGGGCAGCGGCGCGGCTAGGCCCGAAAATGGGCAACCCTGCTGCCTGGAAGGCGTCCACGATCCCCTGCACCAAGGGCAGCTCTGGCCCTACCACCGTCAGGCGGATCCCTTGTACGGTAGCAAACCGCACCAGGCCTTCAATGTCGGTAGCCGCCAAAGCCACGGATTGACAGCGGGGCAGCTGCTGCATACCGCCGTTGCCGGGGGCACAGTAGATCCGAGTAACCTGGGGAGACTGCAACAGCTTCCAGGCCAGAGCGTGTTCTCGCCCCCCAGATCCGATGACCAGAGCCTGCATGGTGTGCTATTCCGCTGTTTCTAAACCCAGCTTGCCTGTTTTCCGAACATCCCCCATTAGACCATGTTCTTGTACCATTTCTGGGGTGTTGGCGCACTCCGGTCAGTGGACGGCGAGAGAACGGCCCCGCCAAGTCCAGTTGCGGCCGGTGGTGGTGCGGATGGCCGAAGCCAAGATGATGGCCGCTGTCGCCCAACCCCCCACTGCCGTTAGCCACCAGTAGCAGAGGGGCAGATGCGCCCAATGCCGGAGCAGAAGCCGGATGGCCAATTGGGCCAGGATCCCTGCCAAGCTGGCCAACAGCACCTCCAGGGATCCCGTAGCCCCAGCCAGGATCACCCCCAACCAGGGCAAGCTGCAGATCCCCAAGACCGTACCCATTGCCAACACCGCCAAGGCCCAGTTGCGCTCCAGGCCCAGGAACCAGTTTTTGGTCCACCCTTCCCAAAGGGCAGCCCCGTTGGCATACATGCGGCTGCGCACCCGCGGCCCTCCCAGGCAAATTTGCAGGCCCAACCCCTGGGCTTTGATCCGTTGCCCCAGGGCCACATCCTCGATCACCACATCGGCCACTCCGGCGTGCCCGCCAACTTGCTCGTAGGCAGAGCGGCGAAACAGCAGGAAGGGACCAAAGGCAAAGGCTTTGGGGTTGTCGGGATCGTTCACGGCGGCAAAGTTGTAACCCACCGCCAGGATGGTCATCATGATGGGTTGCACCAGCCACTCCGCTAGGCAACCGCACACCAATTGCGGCCCTACACTCACCAAGCCGCTGCCGCTTGCCAGCAAATGTCCTAAGGCCGCTTCAATGGCACCGGATCCCAGCCGCACGTCGCAATCCAGAAACAGCAAGTAGTCGGCTTCTACGCGGGCGACGGCTTGGGCACAGGCCCAGTTTTTGCCCACCCACCTTTGGCCTTTGGGACGGGGATCCCCCTTGAGCAGGTGTAGGCGCGGATCTTGCCGTTCGGCAGCCAGGGCTTGGGCCAGCTCCCAGGTGGCATCCGTGGATTCATCGTCCACCAACCACACCTGTAAAGGGGCAGAGGTGCTGTCCAGAATGCTGCTCAGGCAGCCCACCACGTTCTCGGCCTCGTTGTAGGCGGGCACGATCACCGCCAGCCGCTCCATCCCGGCCGCGATTTCCCCTGCCTGTTCCGCCGGGGGATCCCTCAGCCAGGGGGAAGCCCGCAACGCTCGCCTCAGTTGCAGAGCCACTAGGGCAATCGCCAAAGCTGTTAAGGACAATACCCCCGTTAGGATTTCTCGGATCCCCACTCCTGCTTCCCTCGTTGTTTAGATGTGCTCAGGAACAGATTCCCACCTCTAATGCTCTAGCTCTGGGATGGCCCAATGATTTTCTAGGCAGACAAAACCCCCTCTACGATATCGCCATAGGGCCGGGGAAAGATTAGCCAGACCTGGCGCTGGGTTTCCACCAAGGCACGCACCAAAGGGGAAAGATGGGCAATTTCTTCATAGCCACGCTCGGTTTTGAGCTGGATCCCTTGGTCATAAAAGCTATAGCCCTGGACATGGGCAGAGCGGATGCCCAAATAGCTTTCAGGATCCAGCCCATCCCGCAGCATTTTGGCCTGCACAGCAGCCACCAGGGTTTGGCGTTGTTCCTCAGACAACTGGGTAATGTTGCGGGCCTTGAACAAATCCCGCTCCAAGTAGCGCCGCGACAGATCCGCCAAGATGGGATCCTTCCCCGACATGGCCCAGAGGCGCATGGGGTAGCTGAAGATGATATCGTCGGCAGCCAAGTAGAGGGGGAGCGGCAACTCGAAGGGATCCCCTTTTTGAGCCGCCAGCGAGGCCCAGCACCAAGCGCTGAGGATGGGATCCAGCTCAATCTCCCCCCTTTGCAGGAGCGCCTCTGCCCGCCTGAATAGCCGCTCCAAGATAAAACGGGCACAGAGGCTCTTGGGGTGCTGGTACACCTGGGTGTACATGAAATAGCGCACCACCAGGTAGTGCTCGATGGCCCCCAGGCCTTTGCGGGCGGGGATGGACAGGGATCCCGTCTCCGGGTCATAATCCAGCACCGTTAGGATGCGATCCAAGTCCAGGTGGCCGTATTGGGCACCCGTGAGCAGGCTATCCCGCATCAGGTAATCGAAGCGGTCGCAGTCCAGTTGGCTGGAGATGAGTTGCCCCACCAGCGGCAGGGGAAACTGCTTCTGCAGCACTTGCTGCATCTGGGCCGGCAGTTGGGAATCAAACTCCGCCAGCAGCGTCCTCACCTGGGGATCCTCCCGGAGAATGCGGGCCGTCCAAACCTCGTGCCGGCAGCCGAAGATCTCTTCCCCGGCATGGCTAAAAGGGGCATGGCCAATGTCGTGCAGCAGAGCCGAGGCCAAGGTTACCGCCCGATAGGGACGCAGCTCCGGGTGGCGATGGGCCAATTTGTCGAACAGCCGCCGCGTTACCTGCAGCACCCCCACCGAATGGGTAAAGCGGGATCCCTCTGCCCCGTGGAAGGTAAAAAAGGCCGTGTCCAACTGGCGAATGCGGCGCAGCCGCTGAAAGGCCGGTGTATCGATCAGGCGAATGAGCAGAGCCTCAACCGCGTCCCCTCCATTCAGGCTGATGGCGCCATGCAGGGGATCGTGGTAGGTGCGGGACTTGCAAAACCGTAGCGGCATACTCCCACCATACCTCGCCAATTTTGGGATCCTTGGCTAGCCTGTCTGGGGGTGCTTCCCGCCTCGCCCTATCTATGCCCGCTTTCCCATGCCTCTCTCTGCAAAGGATGCCAGCACCCGAACCCCAGAAAACTCGACTCCAAGACAACAAGACAGCTGGGTGTTCCTCCTCTCCCTGCTGATTTTGATACTCAGTTTGGGGCTAACCGGCTGCTCTGCCAGTTCTGGATCCCCTGTTGTGCCCAGCCCACCCACCCTCACCCGCTACGTTGCCCTGGGAGCCAGCGATGCCGTTGGCTACAACGCCTCCATTTCCTGTGATGGCCCAGCCAACGCCGCCGGCACTCGACCCCAGCGCTCAGAGCCCCTGGACTGCCCCAATGGAACGGGCTATGTGCCCCGCCTGGCTCGCTTGCTGCCCGGCCCAGTGGAGCTTATCAACCTGGGCCGTTCGGGAGCGGTGCTCAGCCCCGCCATGCAAGCCCTGAGGCAGGGGATCCCGGCCAATTTGCTGCAGGATCAAGTGCCGCGCCTTTCCCCCGATGCCACCCTGATCACCATTTGGGTGGGCGGAAACGATACCAACGCCATCGCTCTGGCGGCGGCTCAACGGGCTCTCCAAGGTGAGGATCCCTTGCCCTTCGTCGATCAGCAGATCCGACAATTCGCCGCCGATTACCAAACCCTGCTGCAAGCGGTGCGTGCCCGTGCCCCTCAAGCTCGCCTGGCGGTGGCCAACCTGCCCAACTTCGCCCTGATCCCTCTGGGTCAGCAGCAGCCCAGCAGCGTGCGCCAACTGCTCTCCCTGATCTCGGTTGGCCTCACGCAACGGGCCATCAACCCCTTGAGCCAACAGGGGATCCCGGTGGTGGACTTGCTCTGTGATCCCCGCTCCTACCGACGCGAGTCCTTCTTTCCCGGCCCGCTGGCCGACGGCTTTCACCCCAACGACCGGGGCTACGCCGATTTGGCCGATGCCTTCTTGAGCGCCCTTCGGCAACCGCTCCCTCCCCAAACCCGCTGCCCTCCCTTTAGCGAGGTGGGATCCCTGCAACCAGATGCGGCGGCAGAGTCTGCCCTCCGCAGTTTTCTCACGGATGGATACAAGCCGGCACAATAGGAAGGATCCCTGCGCTCGGCAAGGGATCCCAAAGGCGCTCAGAGGATCCACCCATGGAAAACGGGCCAGTTTTAGGAAGCAGCTACCGCTGCCGAGGAACGCCGCCGCCGGCCCAGAGCACCCGCTACCGGCTCCGGTTGGGTTTCCACACTCAGGGAAGACACAGACTCCTCTTCAGGGGATTGCACAAAAACCGCCACCGTGGGCTTGCCGGGCAATTGTTCTCGCAAGAAACGGCGCACCACCCGCTCCACTTCGCCCTTAAGGCCGGCCCAGTCGATGTCCAGGCTGCCCCGCTCCAGCGAGCGAGCAAATTGGGGCCACGCTTGCCGAAGGGTGTTCTCCAGAAGGGGTTTCAGGTCGGATCCCTTGAGTTGGTTCCCTTCCCCCGCCAAGCCAAAGGTTTGCACCTGTGGGGTGCAGAGCAACTGGCCGCTGCCGTCCAGGCTGATCACCACCGTCACCATACCGTCTTTGGCGATCTGCTGCCGCTCCTGCATCATCTCATCCATCACCACTCCATCGTGGGAAGCGGCGATCATCTGTAGGCCAGAGGGGACGCGGCCTGTGATGGCAATGCGCTCCCGGTTCACCTCCACCACATCGCCGTTGTCGATGATTACAATGTTTTCCCGCGGGATCCCCATGCTCATGGCGGTTTCGGCGTGCTTGACCAGCATGCGGTATTCCCCGTGGGTGGGAACGAAGAACTTGGGGCGGGTGAGGGCAATCATCAGCTTCTGGTCTTCCTGGCAGCCGTGGCCGGAAACGTGCAGGCCCTTGTCTTTGCCGTAAATGACATTGGCTCCCAGCTCCATTAGCTTGTCAATGACCCGCGAGACTGCGATGGTGTTGCCAGGGATCGGGTTGGCCGACCACACCACCGTATCTCCTGGCTTGATTTGCAACTGCGGGTGCTCACCGTTGGCGATGCGGGTGAGAGCAGCCAGCGGTTCTCCCTGGGATCCGGTGGTGAGGATGATCACCCGGTCATCCGGCAGGCTGTTGATCACATGCATTGGCTGCAGCGTCTCGTCCTTGCAGCGGATGTAGCCCAAGCGCCGCGCATGAGCCACCACGTTTAGCATGGAGCGGCCCAGCAGAGACACCACCCGACCTTGCTGTTCGGCGATCTGCAGCACCAAGTTGAGACGATGCACCGAAGAAGCAAAGGTAGTGATGATCACCCGCCCTTTGGCTCCGGCAATGGCCTTGGTGAGACCCGGCACCACAGAGGCTTCGGAAGGGGTAAACCCCGGCACTTCCGCGTTGGTGGAGTCGCTGATCAGGCAGAGCACTCCCTTTTCCCCATGTTCGGCCAACCGCTGCAGGTCGAAGTACTCCCCATCCACGGGGGTATGGTCGATCTTAAAGTCGCCGGTCTGAATAATGACGCCCACAGGCGTGTGCAGAGCCACCGTAAAGCTATCGGCAAAAGAGTGGGTGTTGCGAATGAATTCGGCAAAAAAGTGCTTACTCAAGGGAACGATTTCACGGGGGCCAACAGGACGCAGCTCTGTGCGGTTGAGCAGGCCCACTTCCCGCAATTTCTCTTCCAGCAGCGCCAGCGCCAATCTGGGGCCGTAGATGACCGGAATATCGAACTCCCGCAAGTGATACGGGATCCCGCCGATGTGATCTTCATGGCCGTGGGTAACCACCATCCCCCGCACTTTGTCGCGGTTTTGCTTGATGTAGGTCATGTCCGGCAGCACGATGTTCACGCCGTGCATGCTCTCATCGGGAAAAGCCAAACCGGCATCCAAGAGGATAATGTCGTCCTCGTAGCGGAAGGCCCATGTGTTTTTGCCGATCTCCCGCTCGCCGCCCAGCGGAATCATCTGAACGGAAGAGGTGGATTGTGGGATCACAGAACGAGAAGCAACTGAAGAACGTGGTGTTGGCATATGGGTTTAGATCCTCAACAGTAAAAAAACAAAAACAGAAATGGGCACAAGCTATCCCCGACAAAGTTGTGGGCGAAAGCCGCAACTCATCCATTTCCCAGGCCGGGGAAGAGCTTTTCAGGGAAAAAGCTACCTACCCACAGGTCAAACGCCACAAAAGAGCCCCTTGCAAACCCCTGAAAACCGTGGTCATGGCAGAAGCAAAGCCTAAAAATGCAATCATGAAACTTTCGTCGCCATTTGTTCGGATCCCTTCGATTCAGCCAGTAGGCCCATCTCTTCAAGCACCTGTCGCAAAACCTGCAGAGAACTGGGCTGTAGAGGCGCTAGGGGAAGGCGCGCCCGACCCACTCGCCAACCCTGCATCTCCAATGCGGCCTTAATCGGAACTGGGTTGGTCTCGATGAATAAAACCTTGAACAACGGAAACAGGCGCAGGTGGTGGGCCAAAGCTTGATCGTGTTGCCCCCTGATGTAGCTCTGGATCAGCTCCTGCAACTGCAACCCAACCAGGTGGCTGGCTACACTGACCACCCCGCTCCCCCCCAAAGATAGGAGCGGCAACGTCAGAGAGTCATCCCCTGAATAGATGGCGAAACGCGAGGGAGTGAGTCGCCGAATTTCCGAAGCTACATCCATCATACCACTGGCTTCTTTGATGGCGACAACCGTTTCCAATTCTGCTAATTGGGCTACAGTCTCCGGCTGTAAACTGGCCCCTGTCCGACTGGGAATGTTGTAGAGCAAGATGGGCAGGTCACTGGCTTGGGCGATGGCCTTGAAGTGCTCATAAAGGCCGGCCTGGGTAGGCTTGTTGTAGTAGGGCACCACCTGCAGAGAGCCATCCAAACCGAGTTGAGCGGCCTTTTTTGTGGCTTCAATGGCCTCACGGGTGGAGTTGGATCCCGTCCCGGCGATCACCTTGGCCCGACCGGCTACGGCATCTCGCACCACGCGGAACAGCTCGTATTCCTCTTGCCAAGTCAGGGTGGGAGATTCGCCTGTGGTGCCACAGACCACCAAGCCGTCACTGCCGTGGGTTGCCAAGTAATCGGCCAAACGAGCGGCCTCATCGTAGTTAAGCTCCCCCTCATCAGTAAAGGGGGTAACCATGGCCGTCAGCACTCGACCGAAGTTCACCGATTGCTTCTCCCCATCAACCACACCAATCCGACGATTAACCGGGCGACCCAGATGAGACCAGTTTGTTTTTCCATCATACCTGCCTTTGCGTTAGGGATCCCGCTTGCCTGCCCTGCCAAGGCCCAGTTTGTGCCTCACCCGGTTGCCACAGGCTGGATAAAAGGGAGATAACAAAGAAGACAGACCGTTTGAACACGGAATGTATAGCCATTTGCCAATCCTGCCCCTACCTTTGGGGGGAGCAGCCTTTCTACCGACACTTGAGGATCCCTATGGACGCCCTAACTGCCCTGAAAGAGCGCATTTCCGCCGACAAATTGGATCCCAGCCGCCGTTTATCGGAAGCGGAGATCCGAGAGCTGGTGGCTTATGCTACGGAAGCTCCTTCTTCCTTCAACATTCAGCACTGGCGGTTTGTTGCGGTCACCGACCCGGAAGACAAAGAGCGCCTCAAATCTCTGGCCTACAACCAACAGAAGGTGGCGGATGCATCGGTGGTGTTTATCATCCTGGGGGATCTGCGGGGGTATGAGAAACTGCCTGAAATTGTGCAAAGAAGCGTTGCTGCCGAGATCCTCCCCCCCGAAAAAGCGGAAGGCTGGGTGAACATGGCCCAGGCAACCTATCTCCACAATCCCACCTTGGCGCGGGATGAAGCGATTCGCTCTGGGGCGATGGCTGCCATGGCGCTGATGATCGCGGCTCAGGCCAAGGGTTTGGTGAGCGGGCCGATGATCGGCTTTGATCCGGAAGGGGTAAAGCGGGAGTTCGGCATTGCCGACCGCTACGTGCCGGTGATGCTGCTGGCGGTTGGATATGCGGCAGCGGGTAACCTGCCGCGCAAGCCTCGCTTGGGGGTGGATGAAGTTCTGGCCTTTGGGCGAGGGCGGGAGTTTTAGCCCTAGGCTCAGGTGGGATCCCTGTCGCCCTCTCCTGGGCTCCTACCGGCATCAAGCCTTGAGAAAATGAACCAGCTGTTGCAAGCGATCCCAAGCGGCACCCCTGGCGAGAATCTCGCGAGCTTGGGCGATCCCGGCTCTCCAATCGGGGGCCACTCCGGCCACCTGCAGGGCCAAAGCAGCATTCAAGGCCACCACATCCTGCTGGGCAGGCGTCCCGGATCCCTGGAGAACTTGGGTGAGGATGGCGGCATTTTCTGCCACATCCCCCCCCTTGAGAGCTTGGGTGGGTGCCAGGGTCAGCTCGTAATCTGCAGGGTTCAAGACTTCCGTCCGTACCAGCCCACCGGACAGGATGCCCAGATCGGTGGGTTGATCCAGACCGGCCTCGTCGAGACCTTCGCGGCTGTGCAACACAATGGCCCCTTCCCGTCCCAACAGGCGCAGGGCCTCTGCCATTACCGGCACCAGCTCCTGGGCGTAAACCCCGATCACCTGGCGGTTGGGATAGAGGGGGTTGACCAAGGGCCCCAACAGGTTGAAAATGGTGCGAACCTTGAGGGCCCGCCGATAGGGGATCACCGCCCGCATGGCCGGGTGCCACTGGGGAGCAAACAAAAAGGTGATGCCCACTTCCGCCACAGCCGCCCGCACCCGCTCTGGCTCAGCGTTGAGGTTCACCCCCAGGGCCTCCAGCACATCCGCCGAGCCGACCTTGCCAGAGGCGGAACGGTTGCCATGTTTAACCACCGGGATCCCGGCTGCACTGACCACAAAGGCCACCGCCGTGGAAATGTTAAAAGTGCCGGCCCCATCGCCGCCGGTGCCACAGGTATCCACCAGGAGAGGCAAGTCCAGCGGGGATCCCAGCGAAGCCCGCTGTAGCACTCGTGCCATGCCGGCCAGTTCACCAGCGCTCACACCCTTGGCTTGCAGGGCCGCCAGAATCGCCCCCGACACCACATCTGGCACTTGGTTCTGGAGCCAACCGTTCATCAACTGTTCAGCTTGGGCTTCGCTGAGAGATTGCCGATCCAGCAACTGCCCCAAAAGCTGTGGCCAAAGGTCAGCCGTTTCCGTCATGGGTCGGGATCCTGGGTGTCAGCGGGTACTTATAGTAGCGTATCCCGCCTCTGGGTCACTTGCCTCGTGCAGGTCGGGCCATGCTGAGGGTTAGCTAATCCGCCCAGAAGCTCCGCCCTCCTTATTGCTACGCAACGCGACGCAACCACTTTAGCGGCGCGGAGCGCTATGCCTCAGCGTAAGGGTCGGGATGAAAGGCGGTCTTTGTTCTATAATCAACCTGGCTGTACAAAACGGCTTTGCCGGAATCTGGTACAGCTACGCGGTGGGACATTCCGTGTCTGCTCGCTGAGGGTTCTTGTGATAGCTCCCCGTTGAAGCGAGAAGCGCACACTCTTTCGCTTTAGCAGCGCGGAGTGCTTTGCGTCAGCATGAGTGCGGGAGTATGTCACCATAGTGGGTTTGACCTGAGCCGTTTCCGGCCCTAGCAGGGTGCGCTCCATTCTTCTCTTCCCTCCCGGAGGTTGTGATGAACCCTCCAACTAACCCAAGGGCTTGCAGCCCGCTTGCACGAGCGGGAGCCTTTGCCCCCATCCATGTTGTGGGCGGGGGGTTGGCGGGGACAGAAGCTGCTTGGCAAATTGCCCAGGCAGGGTTGCCTGTCATCCTTTCGGAGATGCGCCCCGTGCGTCAGAGCCCGGCCCATCACACCGATCAGTTGGGGGAGCTGGTGTGCAGCAACTCCTTTGGGGCTGCAGCCAGCGATCGGGCGGCAGGGCTACTCAAGGAAGAACTGCGACAACTGGGATCCCTGGTGATCGCGACAGCGGATTGCCATGCAGTGCCGGCAGGAGGGGCATTGGCAGTGGATCGGGCCCGCTTCAGCCAGGCTCTCACGGAAGCCATTCAAAACCATCCCCGCATCACCCTGCGTCGGGAGGAGGTGACGGAGATCCCGGAGGGCATTGCCGTCCTCTGTACCGGCCCTCTGACCAGCGATCCCCTGGCCAAGGCACTGCAAGCCTTTACGGGCCTGGAGTACCTGAGCTTTTTCGATGCTTCTAGCCCCATTGTTACCGGGGATTCGTTGAACCGAGCGGTGGTGTTTCAGGCTTCCCGCTACGACAAGGGGGAAGCAGCCTATCTCAACTGCCCCATGACGGAAGCGGAGTACGAACGGTTTTGGCGGGCGCTGGTGGAGGCAGAGCAGGCGCCCCTCAAGGATTTTGAACGGGAGGAGCGCAAGTTTTTCGAGGGCTGCTTGCCGATTGAAGAAATGGCGCGCCGGGGCAAAGACACCCTCTGTTTCGGCCCCTTGAAGCCGGTGGGGCTGGTGGATCCGCGCACGGGATCCCGTCCTTACGCGGTGGTGCAGTTGCGGCAAGAGGACAAAGCAGGGCAGCTGTGGAACTTGGTGGGCTTTCAAACCAACTTGAAATGGGGAGAACAGCAGCGGGTCTTTCGCCTCATCCCCGGCCTGGAACAGGCGGAGTTTGTCCGCTTTGGGGTGATGCACCGCAATACATTTTTGAATTCGCCCCAGCTTCTGTGGCCGACCTTGCAATTTCGTCGCCGACCCACGCTGTTTGCCGCCGGCCAGTTGGTGGGCACCGAGGGCTATGCCTGCGCGGTGGCAGGGGGATGGTTGGCCGGACAGAACGCCGCCCGCCTGGCTCTGGGGTTGCCCTTGATCACGCTGCCCCCCGAAACAATGATGGGATCCCTGTTTCAGTTCATCAGCAGCGCCGATCCCAGGCACTTTCAGCCGATGCCGGCCAATTTTGGGCTGTTGCCGGATTTGGAGGGGCGCCAGCTTCGCAACAAGCAGGAGCGCTATGGCCGTTACCGGGATCGCGCTTTGGCTGCTCTGAAAACGACTGGGTTGGTGCGCCAAGTGCAAACCGCCTAGGGGAGCTTGGAGCGTGTTCCCGACCATTGCGATCCAAGTCAAAGTCGAGATTGAGCGTTATCGTCATTTGAAACTAGATTGAGACACTTCCTAGGCGTTTCGCGACCGCCCCCAGCCCCTCTCCCTCTGGGGGAGGAGAGTCGGGAAGCAATGCCACAGAAATATTTAGAAATGTTTCATTCCTATGCCGCGGTAGCAGATCCCAAAACGAGCTGTCAAAAGCTGGGCAAACCTGTTGGCTACCTTCCCTCTTTCCGCTGCTCACAAGACAAAAGGACGCGCATGGACTCCAACAGTTGGGGTGCCCTCTGGGTTAGGTCTTGATAGAGGCAAATTTGCTGTTGGCAGCGGGCCAGGTTATGGGCTTTGCGGCTGGGGTAGCGCTGGGGATCCCAATTCCAGTAAGCGTCTTCAAACCAATCCTGCAAAAAGCGCATCCCCAATTCCAGGGTAATCAGTTGGATCCCTTGGAGAAGGAGTTCCGGTTGTAGGGCGTGCAAGTTCCCGGTTTGGGCATAGCCCCGCAACCCGGCCAGGATTGCCTCTGGCTGAAGGGTATTTCCTCGTTTGCCCCAGGAGCGCAGGGCATCCCCCAATTCAACATAGAGATTGTGATACATAAAGGTGTCCAGATCCACCAGGCCCACAAATCGCCCCTGCTCATCGAACAAAAAGTTGTTGAACTTGAGATCGGCATGGATGATTTGAGTTGGGATCCCCGAGGGCAGCAGAAGATTGGGCACAGTTTCGATTAAAAACTGCCATTCTGCCTGCACTTCTGGGGCCGGCTCATACTGGCGTAGCTGTTGCCAAAGGTGAGCCGTATCGTGAAAATGCGGGATCTGGAAGCGAAAACGATAGTCCATCTGGGCCAAGAGTCGATGCAGGCGTCCAACGGCTGCCCCCGCCTCTTCCAGATAGCCCCAATTGGGAGGAGTTGGGTGACAGGATCCCGGCAGACAATCCATGACCCGCCACAGCCCTTCTGCCCAGGACAAGTGCAGGGATCCATCGCGAGCGCGGCGGAATTGGGGGACGGGGAAGCCGTGTTGTCTCAACCATTGGCCGATGGCTTGACCATCTTCAGTGACAGCAGGATCAAATCGGGGGTGAAGGCGCTGGACGATGAAGGATCCCTCAGAGGTGTTGAGTTTCCAAGTTTGGTGAATGAGGCCCACTCGGATGGCTTCGGGTGGCTCTGGATCCCCCAGTTGAAAGTGCTGGACAAGGGGATCCAGCCAAGTCAGGTCAAGCATAGGCAAGGAAGAAATCTATTCAAGCTTGGGGTGCTGGGTCGATCTTTTCGTTTTCAGAGCTGCCTCAAACTGCTTACCACAGCGGCGGCCTTTGAGGCTTACAGTTCAAGTTCTATTGAAGTGGCTTCATGTTGACGATTTTACCGTCCTCGATAAACAGGGCAAGTTGTTTGGGAGGGTGCAGCTTGTTATGCAACCACAGCCTTTTTGCGGCTCACCCGAACGGGACTTGTCGCCAGAACTCACTGCCCAATTGGCCGAGAACTCAGGTGTCGTTGTGGCAAACCCGCGAAAGAGCCCCATTTGCTACCTTAATGAAGGTTGCTGGCCGGACAACCGTTAGGTTCCCTCATCACCCCATGGATACCCGCCTAATCAACATTGGCTTTGGCAACATCGTCGCCGCTGGGCGTGTGGTCGCCATTGTCAGTCCCGAGTCAGCTCCCATCAAACGCATCATCAGCGATGCCCGCGAGAGGGGCCAGTTGATAGATGCTACCTATGGTCGTCGTACCCGCGCTGTCATTATCACCGATTCCGGGCACGTTATCCTCTCCGCCATCCAACCCGAAACCGTTGCCAACCGCTTCCTCACGGCCAAGCCCGGTTTGTCAGAGGAGACCGAGTGAAAGCCCATCGCTGTGAGCCGTTTGAGAAACCAGAAGTGAGATATCCTAAAACAAACCCAAACAAGTCAATTGCCCAGCCGTCTTGCGTCGGTCTCTGTCTATGCCAACCTCTCCTACCCCGGTTTCCTCTGAGTGTACGCAGCAGCAGGGATCCCTTCCGGCTCCTACCCCGCGCGGTCGCTTGGTGGTTTTGACAGGGCCCAGCGGAGTGGGTAAGGGTACGCTGGTCAACCAGTTGCGCCAGCGCCACCCCGAGCTGTATCTCTCGGTTTCGGTCACCACCCGCCCCCCCCGCCCCAGCGAACAGGAAGGTGTCAACTACTACTTTCGCAGCCGGGAGGAGTTTCTCAACTTGATTGAAGCCAACGAGCTGTTGGAATGGGCACAGTATGCGGGCAACTTTTACGGCACTCCCCGCGAGATCGTGTTCCAAAAACTTAACCAGGGTCAGGATGTGCTGCTGGAAATTGAGCTGGCGGGGGCCCGTCAGGTGAGGCAGCAGTACCCAGATGCCATTCGCATCTTTCTTTGTCCACCTTCTCTGGAAGAGCTGGAACGTCGCATCCGCGAGCGCGGACAAGACTCAGAGGCCAGCATCGAGCGCCGCCTGGAGCAGGCCCGCAAGGAATTGGATGCCCAAGACGAATTTGACTACGTGATTGTCAACGACAACCTGGAGCAAGCGCTGCAGGAGCTGGAAGCCCTGCTCTATCCCCCCTCTCCCTCTTCAAAGGAGCAGCAGCCCTAGCTTCTCCAGCCCCTTCCCGGAACGCTGGTGTCGGTGGTGCAGTGGCTCCAGATTGGGCCTAGGGTTAACTTTCGGTTAAGAAAAAAGCTGCTGGGGAGGGTAGTTTGGCTTTACCAAAAAACTGGGCCTGAAGCCCCGCCCTAAGGCCTACGGCCCGCTGACGCGACCAGGGCGGCTTTTATCTTGCTAGACCTTTGATAAAGTAGGCTCATGCGCGTCCTCGAAGCCAAGCTCCTCAACGGCACAGCCCAGCAGTACCAAGCCCTGGATGAGGCCATTCGGACTGCCCAGTTCGTGCGCAACAAGTGCCTGCGCCACTGGATGGATCATCAGGGGGTGAACAGGGCCACGTTGTACTCCCTCTGCAAGGACTTGGCTCAGGAGTTCCCCTTCGCCCAGAAGCTGAACTCTCAGGCCCGGCAGGCTAGTGCGGAGCGAGCCTGGTCTGCCATCTCCAACTTCTATCGCCGCTGCAAGGAGAAGGCGGCTCGGAAGGGCCATCCAAGGTTCCAGAAGCACTGTCGCTCCGTGGAGTACAAGCAGTCTGGCTGGAAGCTCTCCCAGGATGGGATGTCTATCACCTTCACGGACGGCTTCCAGGCGGGCACCTTTGCCCTGTACTGCAACAGCGAGGCGCGGCGGGACATCCTCACCCTGAAAATCAATCGGGTGCGGGTAGTGCGGAGAGCCGATGGCTACTACGCCCAGTTCTGCCTGGACGTGGAGCGTCGGGAGAAGGTGGGCTACACCGGCGAGGTGGTGGGGCTGGATGTGGGCTTGATGCACTTCTACACCGACAGCCACGGCCACAAGGTAGAGTGCCCAAAGTTCTTGCGTCGTGCCGAAAGGAGGTTGAAGCGAGAGCAGCGCAGACTGAGCCGGAAGTTTCGGAAAGGGGCTAAACCCCAATCTAAGAACTACCACAAGCAGAGGAAGCGGCTGGGCAAGGTACACCTGAAGGTTCAACGCCAGCGTAGAGACTGGGCTGTGAAGCTGGCCCGGTGCGTAGTGGCGTCTAACGACGTCGTGGCGTATGAGGACTTACAGGTGCGTAACTTGGCGCAGAATCGCCACTTAGCCAAGTCGCTCGCGTAAGCGGTGCGGAGCACTATTCACGACGCGAGTTGGAGTTTATTCACCGGGTGGCTCGACTACTACGGGAAGGTCTTCAACAAGGTGGTGGTGGCCGTGCCGCCGCAGTACACCAGTCAGGACTGCTCTCAGTGTGGCTGCCGAGTGAAGAAGACGCTGTCCACTCGTACCCACCGCTGCCCTCAGTGTGGGGTGGTGATTGACCGTGATGAGAACGCGGCCATCAACATCCTGCGCAAGGGGCTGGAGCTGTTGGGTGAGGAGTGGAACAACGGTACCTTTGGGCAAAAGGGAACCGCCCCGAAAGGGGGAACGCCTGGGGAGAAAGGCCTACGGCCCGCTGCCGCGATGAGCACCGCTGCTGTGGAGGGGCAACCCAATACGGTAAGTGCTGTCGCAGAACCAGGAACCAGAATCCCCTGCCTTTAGGCAGGGGAGTATGTCAATTGTGAGATAATGGTAAAGCTGCGCTTTCTGTGCAGCCTCTGGTTCTAATCAGTTCTATCTGGCCAATTAGGGGATAGTATGCTGCACACACTATCTGGCCAATTAGGGGATAGGTCTCCAGCTCTGATCGGGATCCACTGTATCCTGGAGCTTTACGACTGCCCGGCCAAACTTTTGGATGATGCCTCCCTGGTGCAACAGGCTTTGCGGGAGGCAGCGAGACGCTCCAACTCCACCTTTTTGGGAGAGCTGTGCCATCCATTTGAGCCACAGGGGATTACAGCCCTCGCTCTTTTGGGGGAATCCCACATCTCCATTCACACCTGGCCCGAAGCGGGCTACGCGGCGGTGGATGTGTTCACCTGTGGTCGCCACACCCGACCGGAAGCGGCCTGTGAATATCTGATCGACGTGTTTCAAGCGCGACGATATTCCCTGCGCAAGGTGCCCCGCCGCACCGCGCAACCGACACTCCTGGAAGAGGCCCCAGACTCGGCTGAGGTGCTCACCTGTGAAGCGACCCGACGAAGGCGCTGAGATCTTCGCCAATCGCAGCTTTTTCCAAACTGTCATGGGGGCCATCTGTAGGCTGGGTGGGATCCGATTCACCCCAGAGGTCAGTCTATGTTGCTGGAAAAAGCTGTAGCGAGGTGCTTATGAGCAGCCCGAGAAGTTTCTTCTGGGTTCAGGAGTACTTTACCCCTTGGGACTACACCGCCCGTGCCGTCACGCGCATCTTGGCCTACCGAAAAACCCCTTTCCAGGAGATGCTGATCGCCGAGACGGGGGCCTTCGGCAAGGGTCTGATGCTGGATGGGCATTGGCAATCCACTACGGTGGATGAATTTCTGTACCATGAGGCTTTGGTTCATCCGGCCATGGTGCAGGTCGTGCAAGCGGGCGGGATCCCCCGGCGGGTGCTGGTGCTGGGGGGGGCCGAAGGGGCAACGCTGCGGGAGGTGCTGCGTTGGCGCTCGGTAGAGCAGGTGGTGATGGTGGATATCGATGGGGAGGTGGTGGCAGCCTGCCGAGAGCACCTGCCGGAAATGCACCAGGGATCCTTTGAAGATCCGCGGGTGGAGGTGGTGATTGCCGATGCCTTGGATTTTCTCCAAGAAACAGGCCCCATTTGGGATGTGATCCTTTCCGATCTCTCCGATCCCATTGAGTCCGGCCCTGCCTATCGCCTCTTCACCCAGGAGTTTTTCCGCCAGATTCGCTCCAAGTTGCAGCCCGATGGGGCTTTCACCATCCAAGCCGGGCCGACGGGGCCGGTTGAGCTTCATCAACACACCCGCATTGTTCGCACCCTGAAAACGGTGTTTGCCGCTGTGCAGCCCTACGCCATCTATGCCCCCACCTACGGTGGCCCGCTGGGTTTTGCCCTGGCAGCTCAGGATCCCATCCCCTCCAGGCCAGAGCCGGAGCAGATCGACCAGATGCTGAGCCAACAGTTGGATCCCGAGCGGGGGGCACTGCAATTCATCGATGGCATTACCCTTCTGGGCCTCTACCAAGTCCCAGCTCACCTGCGCCGCGCCATTGCCGCCGAGACTGTGGTTTATACCCTGGATAACCCGCCTCGCATTGAATGAGGAGCCATGCAGCGCTCAAAGGGATCCCAGGAGAGTTTGTCTTTGGTGCCATAACTTGGTAGATTCGTGAGCAGCCGAATTTTGCTTCCCTAATGAGAGTCTTGGTTATTGGTGGTGACGGATACTGTGGCTGGGCGACGGCCCTATACCTATCCAACAGGGGTTATGAGGTGGCCATTCTCGATTCCTACGTCCGCCGCCTCTGGGATCTGCAACTGGGGGTTTCTACCCTGACCCCAATTGCCCAGCTAGAGCAACGGGTGGATTGCTGGAAGGGGCTAACCGGCAAGGACATTCCCATCTTTGTCTGCGACGTTACCAACTACGAAGCCCTGATCTCCTGCATGCGCCGCTTCCCGCCGGAGGCCATTGTTCACTTTGGCGAGCAGCGCTCTGCCCCTTACTCGATGATCAGCCGCGAGCATGCGGTGATGACCCAGGTGAACAACGTGGTGGGCACCTTGAACATCCTCTACGCCATCAAGGAGGAATTTCCCGATTGCCACCTGGTGAAGCTGGGCACCATGGGCGAGTACGGCACCCCCAACATCGACATCGAGGAGGGGTACCTCACCATCGAGCACAATGGCCGCAAGGATACCCTGCCCTACCCCAAGCAGCCGGGATCCATGTATCACCTCTCCAAAGTACACGACAGCCACAACATCCACTTCGCCTGCCGCGTCTGGGGCCTGCGGGCCACCGACCTCAACCAAGGGGTGGTATACGGCGTGCTCACAGAAGAAACCGGCATGGACGAGGTGCTGATCAACCGTCTCGATTACGATGGCGTATTCGGCACAGCTCTGAACCGCTTCTGCATTCAAGCGGCCGTGGGCCATCCGCTGACAGTGTATGGCAAGGGCGGCCAGACCCGCGGTTTCCTGGATATCCGCGACACGGTGCGCTGCGTGGAGCTGGCCATTGCTCACCCTGCCGAGCCGGGCCAATTCCGGGTGATGAACCAGTTCACAGAGCAATTTAGTGTTGAGCAACTGGCGTTGCTGGTGCAAAAGGCGGGAGCCACCATGGGCCTGAAGGTGGAAATCAACCACCTGGAGAACCCCCGCGTCGAGCTGGAAGAGCACTACTACAACGCCAAAAACACCAAGCTCCTAGACCTGGGCCTCCAGCCCCACTATCTGTCCGATTCCCTCTTGGATTCGCTGCTCAACTTTGCTCTCAAGTACAAGGATCGGGTGGATGTGCGGCAGATTTTACCCAAGGTGAAGTGGAAAGGTTAACTCTCCAGGCAAGCTTGGGCCAGGCTCAGCCAGCCGCGCGCCAGGTTGTCCAGGTTATAGCCGCCTTCCAAGCCGAAGAGGGTTTTGCGGGTCACCTGCTCCAGGCAAAGGCGGGCCATGCGGCCAAAGTCTTCCGGCTCTAGCCGCATACCGGCCAAGGGATCCCCTTTGGCACAGTCGAAGCCGGCGCTCACCAGCAGCAAATCCGGCTGGAACGCTTGCAAGAACGGCAAGATCTTCTCGTCGAGGGCCTTTTTGTAGGCCAACCAATCCGAGCCGGCAGGCAAAGGCACGTTGCAGAGGTTGCCGTGGATCCCGGTTTCCTGGGCCAATCCCGTGCCGGGGTAGAGGGGAAACTGATGGATGGAGGCATAGGCCAGTTGGGGATAGCGCTCCACCACCGCCTGCGTGCCGTTGCCGTGGTGAACATCCCAATCGAAAATCGCCACCCGCTTCACCCCCGGCTGATCCAGCGCCCACAGCGCCGCAATGGCTGCGTTGCTGAATAAACAAAACCCCATTGCCCGTTCTGGCTCTGCGTGATGCCCAGGCGGACGACACAGCACCAAAGCCGGCTGAGCGGTGGCCAAAACCGAGGCAGAGCCGGCAATCCAAGCTCCCACAGCCAGGCGCGCTGCCTCAAAACTTCTCCCCGAGAGAGCAGTGTCGGCATCGATGCGTCCCCCACCTGCTGCTGCCAACTCAGCCACCTGTTGGATGTGCTGACGCGAGTGTACTCGCTCCAGCTCTGCCAGCTCCGCCAAGGGGGGATCCCGCCATTCCAACTGGTTGGCAAAAGGGGCACCACGCAGCGCCTTAACAATGGACTGCAAGCGAGCCGGACGCTCGGGGTGAAATGGCCCAGTATCGTGGCTGAGGAAAATATCGGAATAGTAAACAGGCAACATGGGCAGAGGCAACAAGCTAAGGCAACGCCTTTGCAGTGTAGCTTAAGCCCGCCCCCTCTATCCGTAGAAGACCTCTGACATGGATCCCGCATAGGGGTCAAGGCCAAAAGAGGCTTGTTGGAGTTTTTGATTGACCACATCCCGCACTACCGACCGCAGCAATTCCAGCTCAGAGGAATTGAGTTGATCGCGGCTGGGACACTCATCGGCAGCCAGCCACATGTAGATGGCGGGGACCCGGTTTAGGATCTGCTGCATCATCGCTTCCCGCTCCCTAGCGTCATGAAACACCTGTTGATGGGGGTGCTCAGTGGAGAGGATAGTTTCCAGTTCTCCCAATGCCAGGTACTCGACGATATTAACCAACATCTTTTCCATGATGAATGTCCCTCCTAAAAATCCCTGTCGCTTTTAAAAACAGACATTAAACAAAAAACGCTGCTTCCCCATCTTCCTCCGCTGCTTTTGGCACCGGATTTTGCCTACAAGCCGACCATTTAAGCCGGTTGCAGTTAAGTCTGCCGTTGGGAAGAAGTTGCGGTTTCGTTCGTAAGATCCTCTTGTGCAGCCAATCCTTGCCTCCTCTATTCGCCTCGTTTGCCTTTCCACTTGCCGCTGAAAGCAGCCAATAGGAGCCATCAGCAGCTGGAAAATCTTTTTGCTGGTATTCAGTACCAACGAAGAATTATCAGCGTTCAAGAGAAACAAGGTAGAGCGTTTAACAAAGACTATAGAAACTCGACTGCAAAAGGCAGGAAGATCTTACTCAGCTATTTGTCATTCACTACCCTAACACGTGACTGTGTAAGAAATTGCGGGAATATTAAGAAACTTACATATTTCTTGACAATTGACTAAAACTTCTGTCTGTCAAGGAGGCCCTGGAAGGCAGTTAAAGAGTTGTAAAGAGCAACTCTTCCCTTGGCTCCAAGACCTGAAGAACTGCCAAATCCAGGGATCCAAAACAAATAGATTTAGCCTGCTATGGGAAGATCGACTCGCTGAGCCTGGATCCAGAAAGACTCTAGGTCATAGTAGTCCCTTTCCTGTTGCATAATCACATGGACAATGAGATCGGCATAGTCGATCAGTATCCAAGAGGCCGATTCCTGCCCTTCGATGCGGCGCGGAGTTTGTTTCCACTCGTCCCAAACCTTTTCCTCAATTGCTCGGGCAATGGCGCGGACTTGCGTGAGCGAGTAGCCGCTGACCAGAAGAAAGTAATCTGCCAAAGTGGAGACTTGGGATACATCCAGCAGAACGATATCGCCACCTTTTTTCTCTTCTGCCGCGCGAGCTGCACTCAGCGCCATGCAATAGATGGGATCCCCAGCAGGGGCAGGCATGAGATGTAGCAACTAAAACCCTCCTGAAACGACTGAGTTAACCTAGGACACCGCTTTTTCTAAAGGATGTAACAAAAAATGATTCCGAGTCATGAGTGTGCGCGGATGAACCACCTGATTCCGGTCTAGCAAAAATTTTAGGCTCAAGTCACATACTCCCACTACGGTTTTAGACAAATCTACAAAAGCCATCTGCCGCAACCGCTCCAATTCTGGGCTGTTGCCCCGATTCGGCTCCAGGGCATCGGCCACGAAAACCACGCAACTGAGCGGATCCATGCCGGGCTGCCCTAGCGTGTGGTTGGCAATGGCCGCCAAAATCTCCGGATCCTGTACCTGAAACTGCTCCCGCGCCACCAGGGATCCCACCTCAGCGTGCAGGATGTGAGGTTCGGCCCGCTCAATTTCATCCAGCTCCCGTTCCTGAGCCACCCTTTGCAACAGTTGCTCCGGCGGGAAAGCCTTGGCCAAGTCGTGCATCAGCCCTGCCCAAGCAGCTTTCTGCTCATCCAGCCCGTAGTGGGCCGCCAGCTGTCGGGCCATCCCCTCTACCCCCAAGATATGGCGGAGGCGAGGAGGAGACACCCGCTCCTGTAGCCAGGCCAACACCTCTTCCCGCCCCAGTTGAGTGCCCATGGCCCTAATCATTTTGCAACTTCAGCACGGCCATAAACGCTTCTTGGGGCACATCCACTGTTCCCACCGCCTTCATGCGTTTTTTCCCCTCTTTTTGTTTTTCCAAAAGCTTGCGTTTGCGGGTCACATCTCCTCCGTAGCATTTGGCCAAGACGTTTTTGCGCAGGGCTGGTATGGTTTCACGAGCAATCACTTTAGAGCCAATTGCTGCCTGAATGGGCACTTCAAATTGATGGCGTGGGATCAGCTCTCGTAACTTGGCAACTAGGGAACGGCCTACATAAAAAGCTTTGTCCCGATGCACAATTGTGGATAGAGAATCCACCACATCGCCGTTGATCAAAATGTCCAAACGCACCAAATCATCGGCGCGATAGCCAATCATTTGGTAGTCCATGCTGGCATAACCGCGGGTGCGTGATTTCAATTGGTCGAAAAAGTCGGTGACCACTTCCGCCAGAGGCAGCTCGTACACCAGCGTAGTCCGACCCTGCGCCAGATATTTCATGTCTTTAAAAGTGCCGCGTTTGGTCTCACACAGCTCCATCACGGTACCGACAAATTCCTCAGGAAGAATCACCTCTACCCTGACAATCGGCTCCTCAATGCTGGTGCGCTCGTTGGGGGGAGGCAGCTTGCTGGGATTGTCCACCCGAATCACAGAGCCGTTGTTGAGGGTAACTTGGTACACCACCGTCGGAGCTGTGATCACCAGATCGAGATTGTACTCCCGCTCTAGGCGTTCCTGCACCACCTCCATGTGCAGCAGGCCCAGAAAACCACAGCGGAAGCCGAAGCCCATGGCGCTGGAAATTTCTGGCTCAAAGTACAGGGCAGCATCGTTGAGCTTGAGCTTTTCCAGAGCCTCTTTGAGTTCGGCGTACTGATCGGAGCTGCTGGGGAACAGGCCACAAAACACCATCGGCTTGGCTTCTTTGTAGCCGGGCAGGGGCTCAGGAGCTTTGCGATTCACCAGTGTGATGGTATCCCCAACACGGGCGTGTTCCACGCTCTTGATGGCGGCGGCCATGTAGCCCACCTCGCCCGCATGTAGGGCATCCACCGGCTCTTGGTTGGGACGCATCACCCCCAGCTCGGTAATCTCGTATTCTCGGCCAGAGGCCATAAAGCAAATCTTGTCCCCCGTTTTCACCTCCCCGTCCATGATGCGCACATAGACGATCACGCCGCGATAGGCGTCGTAGTAGCTATCGAAAATCAAGGCCCGCAAGGGATCCGCCACTGTATCCCGTGGGGGGGGCACCCGCTGCACAATGGCCTCCAGAATCTCTTGAATGCCAATACCCACCTTGGCAGAGGCGAGGATTGCCCCGCTGCAGTCGAGGCCGATCACCTGCTCAATCTCGGCAATGACCCGCTCCGGCTCGGCCCCCGGCAGGTCGATTTTGTTGATCACCGGAATAATTTCCAGGTTGTTCTCCAGGGCCAGGTAGACGTTGGCCAGGGTTTGGGCCTCCACCCCTTGAGAGGCATCCACCACCAGCAGCGCCCCTTCACAGGCGGCCAGGGAGCGGGAGACTTCGTAGGTGAAGTCCACATGCCCCGGCGTGTCGATCAGGTTCAAAACATAATCTTGGCCGTCTTGGGCACGGTAGTTCATGCGGGCCGCTTGCAGCTTGATGGTAATGCCCCGTTCCCGCTCCAGTTCCATGCTGTCCAGCAGTTGTGGCCTCATCTCGCGGGCTGAAACGGTGCCCGTTTCCTGCAGGAGGCGATCGGCGAGGGTGGATTTGCCGTGGTCGATGTGGGCGATGATGGAAAAGTTGCGAATACGGGAGACAGGAACGCCGGTCATAAAAACCTGATCAGGGCAAAGATTTTTTACAATGCTAGCCTCTCTGCTCCCCTGCCTGAACTGAGGTTGCCCAGAAGTTGGCTGCCAAGGGGAGAAGACACAGCCCTTCTGCCGGACACCAGAGCACCCTACTGGAATTGGCCGGGACAGCTCCTTTCCGGCAGCGCTGACTAGAGCCGGTACAACAGACGTGCCGCTTGTGTGGCAGGGATGGGATCCGTGAAGATGGAAAAAGCCAGAACGAACTTAGGCGGTGTTGTCGCCAGCTCGCCAGGAGGCTATGGGTCTGACCCGACGGCAGAGGAAGCAGTCCAGAACCCTGCCCAAAGCACTACTTGTCTAACTTCTCAATGTAGGGGCGAATGTCATTGAGGTCGATGTAGCGGTCGGTGGCGTTGCGCAGCTCGCGGGCGATCATCCCTTCGGTGGAGACAACCGTAATCAGCGTGTTTTTGGAACGCAACAGCTCGACGGCCCGCTCAAAATCTCCATCGCCGCTAAATAGAATGATCCTATCGTACTGGCCAACGGTGTTGAACATATCGATTACTATTTCGATATCCAGATTTGCTTTTTGGGAGTACCGACCGGAGTCTTCATCTCGATATTCTTTGAGGATCTTGGTGCGCACAGTGAAGCCCATGCTGATCAGAGCGTCTCGAAAGGCCCTCTGATCATGGGGATCCTTGATGCCGGTGTACCAAAAGGCGTTGACCAATTCAACATTCGGCTGTGATCTAACAAAATAATCCAGCACCCGGCGTGGGTCGAAAAACCAGCCATTTTTCTGTTGAGCATAAAACATATTATTGCCATCAATAAAGATGGAAACCCGAGTGACGGGATGATGGTAAAACATAAAGCTTTTCCGAAAAAAGTAAGGTGAACTGGTCAGAAAAAGAGGATGAAAACGAGGTCACTGACTTTCCACAAGAGCCATTTGGGCAGCCAGCACCTTGCTGACACCAATCTCTCATCATAGCCAAAGGTGGGATCCCTTTCTCAAGAATTAACTCTGGGGAGAGGCACCCCTGTAAACCAAAGCGGGTTCCGGTTGCCGCAGGGCATAGCTGGATCCCGGTCGATCGGCTTGGCTAACGTACAGCTCCGCCAATTGTCGAGCCAGGTTACGGATGCGCCCAATGTAGAGGGTGCGCTCGGCTACAGCAATGACACCACGAGCGTCGAGCAGGTTAAAGGTGTGGGAGCACTTGAGCACATAGTCGTAGGCGGGCAGGAGCAGAGACACGGCCAACCGATCCGGCAACACCTGTTTCTGCAGTTTCTGTTGGGTGGTTTCGATCAAACGCTTGGCCTCGGCTTCGTAGAGCCGGAACAATTCCAGTAGCATCTCCGGATCGGAATACTCGAAGTTGTAATAAGATTGCTCGACCTCATTTTGGAAATAGATTTGTCCATAAGTAATCCGTCCGAGAGAAGGATGCTCATTCCAGCAGAGATCGTAAACAGAATCCACCCCCTGCAGATACATGGCCAGGCGCTCTAGCCCATAGGTAATTTCTACAGAAACCGGGCGACAATCTTGTCCGCCCACCTGCTGAAAGTAGGTGAACTGGGTTACTTCCATGCCGTCCAGCCACACTTCCCAGCCCACGCCCCAAGCCCCCAAGGTGGGAGATTCCCAGTCATCTTCCACAAAGCGAACATCGTGTTCTGCCGGGTTCACGCCCAAAGCTTGCAGGCTATTTAGGTACACATCTTGAATGTCATCGGGGGAGGGCTTGATCAACACTTGGTATTGAAAATAGTGCTGCAGGCGATTGGGGTTTTGACCGTAGCGTCCATCAGTGGGGCGGCGACAGGGTTCGACATAGGCCACTCGCCAGGGATCCGGCCCCAAGGCGCGCAAAAACGTGTGGGGGCTCATGGTGCCGGCGCCTTTTTCCAGGTCGTAGGGTTGTAGGATCAAGCAGCCCTGCTCCCCCCAAAACTGTTGCAGGCGAAAGATCAAGTCTTGAAAGGTGTGGGCTGACATGGCAGGGGTTGGGCAGAGATGGATTAACCCCTATCCTACCAATCTCCTCCTCTCAGTCGAGCGGCTCTTCTTGATCGACTGGATCCGAGTAGTCCCACTCGATGGGGGGCATTTGGTCGAAGGCTTGTTTGAGGGCGCTCTCCCACAGTTTGCGCATCTTGGCCAGGTAGGGATCCCCGGTGCGCAGGCGCAGACGGTGGGTGACCTTGAACTGATCCGCTTGCACCATCACCAAATCGATGGGGGGGCCGACGGAGATGTTGGATTTCATGGTGGAGTCAATGGAGAGAAGAGCGCATTTGGCCGCATCTGCTAGCGAGGTTTCGTAGGAGAGGGTGCGATCCAAGATTGGCTTGCCGTATTTGGTTTCCCCCACCTGCAAAAAAGGGGTTTCCGGGGTGGCCTGGATGCAGTTGCCCTGGCTGTAGATCAAAAAGAGGGCCGGCTCCTCGCCTCGGATCTGTCCCCCCAACAACAGGCTGCACTGGGCGTCGATACCGTCCTTTTCCAGCCAGGGTCGGTCTTGCTCCTGGATGTAACGAATTTTGGATCCCAGGTAGCGGGCCACGTCGTAGAGATGGGGGAAGGTGTGGAGATTGGTACTTTCCGGTTGGCGCAGATCCCGCTGCACTTCGGTCAAAACGCCCTGGGTGATGGACAGGTTGCCGGAGGTGCAGATCAAGATCACCCGCTCTTCGGGCACGGAAAAATCGAACAGCTTTTGGTAGGTGGAGACGTAGTCCACCCCGGCGTTGGTGCGGGAATCTGCCGCCATCACCAAGCCAAAGCGGGTGATGATGCCAAGGCAGTAGGTCATGCGAACGATGCGGCTCGGCTCTCTGATTGTAGAGGCGATTGTAGAGGTTCAGGGGAAAGCAAATCCGATTTTGTGGCGGATTTCCTCCCGCAGGCGGGCGGTGATCGAGGCTTCGTCCAAATCGGCCAAAATCTGGGCTATGGCGGCTTTGGGGCCCTCTGGCCCCCAACTGGCTCCCTGGGCCAGGTAGCGGCGGGCGGACTCGCCGATGGCATAGCAGGAAAACCCGGCCAACACCGCCTGCGTCAGGGCCACGGAACCGTAGGCTCCCAGAGAGAATCCCCCCAGCAAGGTTTTCAGGGATCCCAGGCCCAACAGCGCCACCCACTCGCCGGCGCCCAGGCTGAGCATGCTGAGGATGATCTTCTGCAGCAGTTGTGTGGCTCCTGCAGTGCTCATGGGCCAGCCGTACAGGCGGGACAGGCGCAGGATCAGGGTGACATCGATGGCCAGCCCTCCCAAGGTATCGAGCAGGGTGATGGGGTTGAGGGCAACCGCCAGCGCTTTGGTGCGGGCGGCTGAGGCGATCAGATCTTGGGCTTGCTGGGCGCGGGTTTGCAGCTTGCGCTCAATTACCTGCTGGTTAACCCGATCAGCAAACAGGAGGGCATTCAAGGCCAGCAGCGAACGCCCCTCCCGATGCAGGACTTCCAGGATTTTCAGGCGCAGCTCATCCACCTGCGGGGATCCCACTTCCATCTGGGCAGCAAAGCTCCCATCCGGCCTTTGCACCAGGCGGGGTACGCGAGGGGAGGCCGCCACCATGACGATCTCGTTGGGAGAAAGGAGCTGCCGCACCCGTTCGTTGCGGATCTTGTCGTAAATGGCCTGGCGATCTGCCTCTGGGTACTGGTCGATCTTGTTGAACACCAGCAGCATAGGCTTGCCCGCCTCCCGCAGGGTGGCCAGAGCCTCAAACTCCACCCGCGTCAGATCCCCGCAGACGACAAACAGGATCAAATCCGCCCGCTGCGCCACTTCTCGGGCCAGCCGCGCCCGCTCTTCGCCATCCACTTCATCGAGGCCGGGAGTGTCGATCAGCTCCAGACGGGATCCCTGCCAATGGGCGACCTGTACCGACTGCACCGAGGAAGGGGGGAGGCGGGATCCCTGCAGGGATGTGCCAGAGAAGGAGGACTGGGGGCGGGTTTCCCAGCTGATGTTCCAAGTTGCCGCTTGCTGGGTACGGGTGATGCCATGGGTGGGCCCCGTCTCAAAGACTGGCTCGCCCAGCAGGGCATTGAGCAGGGAAGACTTGCCTCGCCCCACCAGACCAAAGGCGGCGATGTGGATGACCTCGGTTTCCAGCTTGTCCAAGAGCGCTTGCAAGCTCTCCAACTCCCCTTCTAAGCCCGCGACCTCTTGGGGGCGCAGATCCAGTTGGGCCACCCACTGGCGCAGGCTGCGCTTGGCTTGTTGGTAGTTGAGGTCATCTTGTAGGGTGTTGCGGCGAGCCATAGCCGTAGCGCTCAATAGCGGTAGGAAGCAGCCCTTAAAAGACTCCACTTTGCTCTCGGGATCGGCAGGCTTCCCCACCGGACAGAGAGCTTCTCATCGGACAATACAAGGGACAATACAAGACGATCATAAGAGGAAGGGAAGAGTTAAGCTCAAAGCAAGGCGGCCTCAGCCGCCGGGATCCGCAACTCAAAAATCCGATATCCAAAACTTGGCAAGAGGAGGTTTTCCATGCCCAGGGCTATCTGGAATGGGGTAGTGGTGGCGGAGACAGACCGCTACGAAACCGTAGAAGGCAACATCTATTTTCCGCCGGAATCTCTGCGCCGGGAATACTTCCAGCCCAGCTCTACCCACACCACCTGCCCCTGGAAGGGGGAGGCCAGCTACTACACCCTCGTGGTCAACGGCCAGGAGAACAAAGATGCCGCCTGGTACTACCCGGATCCCAAACCCGCTGCGGCCAACATCCGGGGCTATGTGGCCTTCTGGAAGGGTGTCAAGGTGGAGCCCTAGCCGGAGCCGAGTTTGTCAACCGGGTATGATGGGAAGAGTGGGTTGGAGAGGCGATGCCATGCTGACCAATGGCCGGATCCTGTTTGGCGCGGCCCGGTGGGCGAGAAAGCTGGGCCTGTCCGGATTGAGCCTGGTGCTGTTGGGCTGCAGCCCCGCAGGTTTTCGCACCCCGCGTCCCAGCCTGACCAACAGTGGCCTCAACAGCATCTTCCCCGATGGGGAGCCTGCTTTCAACGGAGATGGCCGCTACCTGGTGTTTTCCTCGGCCCGCAGCGGCAGCCAGGATATTTTTCTCTACGACACGGTGGAACGTCGCTTGGTGGATCTGCCCGGCCTCAACTCCAGCGACGTGGCGGCTACCTCGCCCGACATCAGCGCTGATGGCCGCTACATCGTCTACGTGTCCAATGCTCTGGGCAAGTCTGAGATCTTCCTCTACGACCGGGAAACTCGCAGGATAGAAAACATCAGCAGCCGGGTGCCAGGAGATGTGCGCAACCCCACCATCAGCGGCGATGGCCGGTTTATCGCTTTTGAGAGCAACGGCCAAGGACAGTGGCACATCGAGATTTTCGACCGGGGGCCGGCGGCCAGCACGCGTCCAACCTCACCTTCTTCCCCCAATGCTGACGACAATCCCTGAGGGGATCCTCAAGCTAGGATAGGCCCCCCTGCTTTGCAAGAGTTGTTGCATGTCGATTCCCCTCGCCCAGCGACTTCAGCCCCTCGGCGGCAATGTGTTTGACCAAATGGATCGAGCCAAGCGAGAGGCTCGTCGCTCTGGCCTGGATGTGATCGATCTGTCTCTGGGATCCTCCGATCTGCCCCCACCTTCAGACTCCTTGGCGGCCATCCAATCGGCTCTGTCGGATCCCTCTACCTATGGCTACACGCTGTTTCACGACACGGCGGACTTTCGGTCTGCCTGCGCCAAGTGGTACAGGGGCAAGTTCGGCCTGGAGATCGATCCGGAAACAGAGGTGCTGCCGTTGATCGGATCCCAGCAGGGGACGGCCCTCTTGCCCCTGGCCCTGCTCAACCCCGGCGATGTTGCTTTGGTTGCGGATCCGGCCTATCCCTCTCACGTGGGCGGGATCCATCTGGCGGGCGGGATCCCCTACTACCTGCCCCTGCGGGCGGAAAACCGCTTCTTGCCCCGCTGGGATCGGATCCCGGAGGCAATCTGCCGGCAGGCACGGTTGCTGGTGCTGAACTACCCCCACAACCCCACCACTGCCACCGTCACCCCGGAGTTTTGGCAAGAAACCCTGCAGTTTTGTCAGCAGTACGACATCGTTCTGGCCCACGATTTTCCCTATGTGGACTGGCGCTTCGACGGCCAGGTGGCCCCTTCTGCGCTGCAGGCGGATCCCGATAAAACCCGCACCATCGAGTTTTTTTCTCTTTCCAAGTCCTATCACATGGGGGGATTCCGGGTGGCCTACGCCATTGGCAGCCGAGAGCTGATCCGAGCCCTGCGATGGGTGAAATCCACCATCGACTTCCATCAGTACCAGGGCATTCTGCGGGGGGCAGCAGCGGCTTTGGCAGTTCCCGATAGCTTTTTGCAGCGCTGGCGGCAGGTGTACCGCGAGCGACGGGATATAGCCGTGGCGGCTCTGCACCGCATGGGTTGGCCTGTGCCCTTGCCAGAAGCCACCATGTATCTGTGGGCGCCTCTGCCGGAGTTTTATCGCGGCTCTTCTGCCCAGTTTTGTCTGGACTTGGTGAGAGCCACAGGGGTTGCCCTGTCTCCCGGTTCTGGCTTTGGCCCCAGTGGGGAAGGCTATGTCCGCTTTGCTTTGGTGGTCGAGGGATCCCGTCTGGAGGAGGCAGTGGGACGGATCGAGGCGTTTTTGTCCCGGTGCATTTCCTAAATCCCAAACATCAATCCCAAACATCGAGCATCCAGCTCTCGGTTGGTTGTGCTCGCCCACCCTCGGGCAATCTAAGTCAGGATAAGAGTAAGAGTGTTATCCAAGTTGAGTGGGCATGGAGAAGGAAACGCTCGACAGTTTTTTGTCCATCCGTGGGGTGATGGGGGTGGCGCTCTTGAGTCGGGCAGGTCGCCCTTTCTTCTACCGCTCTTTTCAGGATTTGGATAGCCGACAGCAGCAAGCCCTTACCGAAGGGCTGTTTCAAGTTTTGGAGACCATGCCCCCAGGACTTGACTATTTTGATTTTCAGTTTGCCGAGCAGCGGGTCTTCGTTTACCCCCTCGGGCCGGAATGGGCGCTGCTGGTGGCGGTGAATGACGAGCTGGTGATGCCGGTTTACACCTTGGCCGTGAACCGCCTGCGAGCTGAGCTGCAGCAGGATACGCCAAAGGGCTTGGCCACCTTTCGTCTATTTACCAGCCAGGCGGAGGCAGGCCGGAACGCTACCCAGCCCAGTTCCGCTCCTGCGGCGGGCCCGCGCATGGAGATGGATGTCTTCGTGCAATCTCTGAACCGTCTCTGCCAGATTACAACCGGCTATTTGGGCAAGGCGGTGATCGTCAACTATTGGAAGGCAGCACGGCAGGAAGTGGTGGAACGCCAGGGATCCCAAGCAGAATGGCTGAACCAGTTCGAGATCGAGCGCAGCGGCCAGATCCACTACCGGGGATCCCTCAAGGAACTGGACGAATCTCAGCAAAGGGTGCTACGGGATTGGGTGCTGGCTTTTTTCCGTCGCTGTGAAGAGGTAATCCACGATTTTCGCAACTTGATCAAATCGACAGAACTGGGCCTATGAAAAAGGGGCAGGCTTTTTCCTAAGTAGGGCTATCGGCGAACTCTACCCGGCTCTTGGTCGAGGAAAATCCAGGCTAAGCTATGACCATGATCAACCCGGATCGCGCCAGGTGCAGACAAGATCCCTGCCTGGGGATGTCCCTTCTTGTCGCCGCAAGCCGACCCAGCGAAAGATCCGCTTTGCTACCGCGATGCCGCCGGATCCCTCGTTACTATGGGGTTGCGGCACTCTACGCGAAGGAGTCGCTATGCTGAGAATCGTCACCCAGCTAGCCGAGGCTGAAGCCGAGCTCAGACGGATCTCGGAGCGCACTCAGGCTGACCAGAACCTGCACCGCGAAGCAACTGTGCGGGAGATCCTGCAAGCGGTACGCCGTCAGGGGGATCGGGCCCTGCTGGCCTATACGGCTGAGTTCGACCAGGTGGAGCTGAGCGTTGCCGAGCTGAAGGTGTCTGGGGCCGAGCTAGAGGCAGCTTACCAGGCGGTATCTCCGCAGTTGCTTTCAGCCCTACGGCTGGCCAAGCAGCGCATTGAAGCTTTTCACCGGCAGCGGGTGCCCAGCAGTTGGGTAAGCTTTCCCGGCCCTGAGATCGTCTTGGGCAAGCAATACCGCCCTGTGGATCGCGCCGGCCTATACATTCCGGGAGGGCGAGCCGCCTATCCCAGCACGGTGTTGATGAACGCCATCCCGGCCCAGGTGGCAGGGGTGCCCGAGATTGTGATGGTGACGCCACCGGGATCCGACGGCTCGGGGGGCAAGGGGATTAGCCCGGCCATTTTGGTGGCCGCCCAAGAAGTAGGCATCCACACCATCTATCGCGTTGGAGGGGCTCAGGCAATAGGGGCTTTGGCCTACGGCACCGAGACCATCCCCAAGGTGGACGTGATCACCGGCCCCGGCAACATCTACGTAACTTTGGCCAAAAAGCTGGTGTACGGCACGGTGGGGATCGACTCGCTGGCCGGGCCATCGGAGGTGTTGATCATCGCCGACGAGAGCGCCAACCCCCTTTATGTGGCTGCCGATTTGCTGGCCCAAGCCGAGCACGATCCCTTGGCGGCGGCCATCCTTCTGACCACCGATCTCCAGCTGGCCCAGCAGGTGCAGCAGGCGGTGGCCACCCAGATGGAGGCCCATCCCAACCGTCTGATGGTGGAAAAGTCGGTGGTGAATTACGGGCTGATTGCGGTGGTGCCGGATCTGACGGCGGCGGTGGCTTTGTCCAACCTGTTTGCGCCAGAGCATTTGGAACTGCAGGTGGCAGATCCCTGGGCTTTGCTGGATCCCATTCGCCATGCGGGGGCCATTTTCTTGGGCCACCATACTCCGGAGGCGGTAGGAGATTACCTGGCTGGCCCCAACCATACCTTGCCCACCGCCGGTGCGGCCCGCTATGCCTCGGCTTTGGGGGTGGAAACTTTCCTAAAGCATTCCAGTCTGATTCAATACAGCTCAGCGGCTTTGCGGGAGGTGGCCAGCGCCATTCAGGCTCTCACACAAGCGGAAGGGTTGCCCGCCCACGGCCAGTCGGTACAGGTGCGGTTGGCGGAGGAGCGCTAATCAAGCCCTGGTCGCAGTTAGCTAGACCGCCGGGAAGCCCCACCCTCTGTTAGTGACTAGTGGCTAGTCACTATCCACTCACCACTATCCAGGGTGAGGGTCGGGATGAGAGGCAAGGACACGATGCTTTGTCCTTACTGGTGCTATGACCGGCGTAGCAGGATTTTATACGCTCATCATGAGAACTTTTATAAACTCATCATGAGAACTGCCTATCAATATCGCTTACGCCCTACCTCTAGCCAAGTTGCTCTGATGGAGCAATAGCTAGAGTTGTTGCGGAAGCACTATAACTATCGCTTGGCAGAGCGCTTTGCGTGGTGGGAACACAATCGCTGTGACATCAATGCTTGTCCCCTAGTCTGTCACTTGCCTGAGTTAAAAGACAATCCCGATTTCTACTCCCAGAAACGGGATTTGGTGAGCACGAAAGCCCTGTTTCCGGAGTACAGAGCCATCCATTCGCAAGTCCTGCAAAACTGCATAGAGCGAGTGCACAAAGCATTCGACCGGTGGCTGAAGGGGGACTGTAACGGCAAGCGGGCAGGGAAACCCAGATTCAAGGGAGTTGGGCGGTATCGCTCCTTCACTTTCCCCCCGATGCAACAGGACTGCATTTGCGGGCAGTTTATCCATCTGCCCAAAATCGGTGCTGTTCGCATAATTCAGCACCGTCCTTTGCCTG